>NZ_JBMFGY010000009.1:30695-57747 GCF_049977125.1 Acidiphilium sp.
AATAAGCAGTTCATCGCGCCGCTGCCCATTCCCGATGCGACGATTGCGGAACGTAACGCGGTAGCAACCGCCGCCGAAGCTTTGCAAATCCTCCACACCACCCGCCGCGATCTTCTCGCCCGGCTCGCCACGCGCCTTAACGCCGCCCCGCGCATTACCCGCCCGGAAACCTGGCTTTTCCCGTCCCTCAAACACGGCAACACCACGATCAGCACCCAATTTGGCTTGATTAATGATCGCCTGCACCCAGTCGCCCGCCTGACCGCTGAACTCCAGACCGGCGAGTTGAAATTCCTGATCGATGGCGTTCCCGTCATCACAAATGTTTTCGTTGATATTACCGAGGCCGAGTTCCTGCTTGCCCAATGGCGATACACCTCAGCCACATTCAACCCTTCATCCAGCGGCGGTGCCAAATCCCTCTGCAAGGCGCTCCGCGACCTCGCAATCATTGGCAATCTCCCACTAGTTCAACAAGTGATCGCCACGATACGGGAACTGTCCGAGTGTGAAACGAGCATAGCAACTCAGGAAACCGTAATCGAGACACAAATATCAGCCTTGTACCGTCTTACCGACGCAGAACGACGACTGATCGGTAAAGCGTAGCAGAACGATGGATGGGTCGTTGATCATCTCGACCCCATCCGCCTACCGATCGCGATCCGCCAGCGGAAACAATGGTCCAGCGGAAACAATGTTCGCGCGTCCGGGGTCGGCCACTAACATTCCCCTTGCCCACCCCCCACCCCTCCGCCGTACAAACGCGTGTGACCCGATCCGCGCCCGCCCTGACCGAAGCCCAATCCCGATGCCTCAGCGCATTGGTCGCCCTTCTGTGCGAATTGTTTCTCGTCCTCTGCGACGCGTCCGAGCTGCCGCAAACCCTGCGCTGCCTGATCGAATCCCACATCACCGCGCTGAAAACCCAGGCCGCCGCCCTGTGCGCGACCGCCGAACCCGCGCCCGCCAACCCCGCAACGCACGCGGCCGCGCCGCAACCACGCCCCAACCGCAGCACCTCGCCCCAACCCGCGCCCCGCGCCGCCAACCCGCCCGCGCCGCCGGCGTCCCTGGCCCCAACGCCCCCGGCCCGAACGTCGCGAAAATCCCGCGCCCGCACCACCGCCTTCGCACGCCTAAAACGTTACGATATCGAAACGTAATCGCGTGCGCCCGCTAGAGCGATATGCGTTTATGTTGCCGCGGCAGCGGCAACATAAACGCATGAAATCGCTCGAAAAAACATAAAGCTAGAGCGTTAAGCTGAAAGCATAACGCTCTAAATCTATAACGCCCGTTCGAGCCGGTTGATCACCAGGTCCCGCTTCATCAGGGGCAGCAGCGCGGCGAGTTCGGGGCCGTGGGTCTCGCCGGTCAGCGCGAGGCGCAGGGGCATCTGAAGGGCTTTGCCGCTCGTGTGGGTCTGCGCCGCGATCGCGGTGATCCAGGATTTCCAGGTCGTCTCATCCCAAGGCGCGTCCGGGGTCGCGTCCGGCAGGGTTTGCAACGCGGTTTGAAGGATCATCTGGGCTTCGGGAATCTCGGGCGGATCGATCGGACCATTGATAATGGCCCACCAGTGGCGCGCTTCCGAAAGAAGGTCGATATTGGCGCGAATCGCGCACCAGAATTGTTCGGTGGCGCCCTCGGGCAGGCGGTCGGCCACCGAATCATAAGGTTGGCTGTGGAGGACGCGGCGATTGAGCGCGAGGAGTTGTTTCGCATCGAACCGCGGGGTGCCGCGCGCGAAGGCATCGAGGCTGAAATTTGCCGCGAGTTCGGCGAGGGTGAGGGGTTCAGGGTCGCGCCGTGTGCCGAGCCGGGCCAGATAGGCGGCCAGCGCCGTGGGTTCGATGCCGTCGCGCCGGAGGGTGCGCAGCGACACGCTGCCGCCGCGCTTGGTGGATTTGGTCCCCGCGAGTTCCGCGATCAGCGGCAGATGGCCGAATTCCGGGAGCGGTTTTTTCGGGGCGAGGGCACGCCAAACCTCGATCTGCGCGGCGGTGGCGGCAATCTGGTCCTCGCCGCGGATGATATGGGTGATTGCGGTGTCGAGATCATCGACGATCGATGCGAAAATGCCGAGCGGCATGCCATCGGCGCGGATCAGGACGGGATCGGAGACGGTATCGAGCCGGATGTCGCGGGGCCCGAGGATGAGGTCGGTCCAGGTGATCGCGCCATCGGACAGTCGGAACCGCCAATAGGGGGTTTTGCCGTTGGCCTCGGCGGCGGCGCGCTGCGCGGGGGTGAGGCTGAGCATGGCGCGGTCATACAGGGGCGGAAGGTTGCGCCGGGCGCGCAGCGCGCGCTTGGCGGCGAGTTCCTCCTCGGATTCGAAACACGGGTAGAGGCGGCCCGATTTTTTCAACGCTTCGGCGGCGTCGGCATAGCGGGCGCGGCGGGCGGATTGGTTGATTTTGTCCTCCCACGCGATGCCGAGCCAGGCGAGGTCCTGCTCGATCGCAACCTCAAACGCCGTGCGGGTGCGTTCGGTGTCGGCATCGTCGATGCGCAGGGTAAGGCGGCCATGATGCGCGCGGGCAAACAAGGTATTGATCACGGCCTGGCGGGCGTTGCCGGCGTGCAGATAGCCGCTGGGGGAGGCCGCGAAGCGGACATGAACAGGCGAGGGAGAAGGCATGGCGCTGGTTAGCATGGCTTGGTTGCGGAGACCAAAGATGTGCCGCCGCGAAATCTGCCGTATCTGCTGTCCTATGTCAGAAGAGAGAATGTCGTGAGCGCCATTGTCGAGACGCGGCCAGGGACTCAGGCGCGCACCGCGTTCGCGGTCCTGGTGGCGATCAGCGTGTGCCATCTGCTGAACGACATGATGCAGGTCCTCCTGCCGGCGATCTACCCGCTGTTGAAGGGCGGATTTCATCTGAATTTCGCGCAGATCGGCCTGATCACGCTGGTGTATCAGATCACCGCCTCGATCCTGCAACCGATGGTGGGACTCTATACCGATGCGCGGCCGCAACCGTTCTCGCTGCCGTTCGGAATGGGATTCACCCTGATCGGGCTGGTCGGGCTGGCCTTTGCGGCAAGCTATCCGGAACTTCTGGCGGCGGCGGCCCTGTTGGGTGTGGGCTCGTCGATCTTTCACCCGGAATCCTCGCGCATCGCCCGGGTTGCCTCGGGGGGGCGGCACGGGTTCGCGCAGTCGCTGTTCCAGGTCGGCGGCAATCTCGGCCAATCGCTCGGTCCGCTCCTGGCGGCATTTTTCATCCTGCCGCGCGGGCGCGAGAGCATGGCGTGGTTTTCGCTGGCGGCGTTGCTGGCCATGGCGATCCTCACCGCCATCGGCGTGTGGTTCCGCGCGAACGGCCACGCGAAGCCGCGGGTGCGGCAAGTCATCACCGCCGGGGCAACGGCGGTCGCGGCGCCGGCGCGCGTCATGGTGCCGCTGGTGCTGCTCGGCGTTCTGATGATGTCGAAATTCGTCTATCTGGCCAGCATCAACTCCTACTATATTTTCTACCTGATGCATCGGTTCCACCTGAGCGTGCGGTCGGCCCAGGTGGATCTGTTCATTTTTCTGGCGGCGGCGGCGGCGGGCACCATGATCGGCGGGCCGATCGGCGACCGCATCGGGCGGCGGGCGGTGATCATCGGTTCCATCCTGGGGGTGCTGCCGTTCACGCTGGTGCTGCCCTATGTCGGGCTGGATGCGACGATCGTATTGACGATTTTCATCGGTCTGATCCTGTCATCGGCGTTTTCGGCGATCGTGGTGTTCGCCAACGACCTGATGCCCGGCCGGATCGGCGCCGTTTCGGGTCTGTTCTTCGGCCTCGCGTTCGGAGTGGCCGGGCTGGGGGCGGCGGGGCTGGGCGTCGTCGCGGATTGGACCAGCATCACCACCGTCTACCGGATCTGCGCGTTCCTGCCGGTGCTGGGGCTGGCGGCGCTCTGGTTGCCCAAAACGGTGCGGTGATCGCGCAGGGAACCGGCGCGGGATTGGCCGGCCCGCCACCCTCAATCGGCGAACGGGTCCTGCATCAGAATCGTGTCATCGCGTTCCGGGCTGGTGGATAGCAGCGTGACCGGGCACTCCACCAACTCCTCGACGCGCCGGATATATTTGATCGCCTGGGCGGGCAATTCGGCATAGGAGCGCGCGCCACGGGTCGAGCCTGACCACCCCTCGATCGTCTCGAACATCGGTGTCGCCTTGGCCTGGGCGGCGGCGCCGGGTGGCAGATGTTTGAACATGGCGCCATCGATCATGTACCCGACACCGATCTTCAGCGTCTCGAACCCGTCGAGCACGTCGAGCTTGGTCAGCGCCAGCCCCTGAATTCCCCCCACCTTCACCGCCTGGCGCACCAGCGCCGCATCGAACCAGCCGCAGCGGCGCGGCCGGCCGGTGACGGTGCCGAACTCATGCCCCCGCTCGCCCAGCCGCCGCCCGGTCTCATCGAACAATTCGGTCGGAAACGGGCCGGAGCCAACCCGGGTGCAATAGGCCTTGGCGATGCCGAGCACCCGCCCGACGGCATCCGGCCCGATCCCGGACCCCGCCGCCGCCTGACCCGCCACCGTGTTCGAGGATGTCACGAACGGATAGGTGCCATGATCGACATCGAGCATCACCGCCTGCGCCCCTTCGAACAAAATCCGCGACCCCGCCTTGCGCGCGGCGGCAAGCCGTTCCCACACCGGCTCGGCGAACGGCAGGATCTGCGGCGCCAGCGCCAGCAACTGCGCGCGCAGCGCCGCCTTCTCGAAAATCGGCGCGCCCAGCCCGGCGAGCAGCGTGTTATGATGCAGCAGCAATTCATCGAGCCGCCAATCCAGCGTTTCCGGCTCGGCCAGGTCACACACCCGGATCGCCCGCCGCGCCACCTTGTCCTCATAGGCCGGCCCGATCCCGCGCCCGGTCGTGCCGATCTTGCGGTCGCCCCGCGCGGTCTCCCGCGCCGCATCGATCGCGGCGTGCACCGGCAGGATGAGCGGCGCATTGTCGGCAATCCGCAACGTCTCGGGCGATACCATCAGCCCCTGCGTGCGCATGCGCTCGATCTCGGCCAGCAGCGCCACCGGATCGATCACCACGCCATTGCCGATGATGCCGAGCTTGCCGCGCACCAGCCCCGAGGGCAGCAGCGAGAGCTTGTAGGTCTGATTGCCGACCACGAGCGTATGCCCGGCATTATGCCCACCCTGAAACCGCACGACGATGTCCGCCCGCGAGGCCAGCCAGTCGACCACCTTGCCCTTGCCCTCGTCGCCCCATTGCGCGCCGATGATGGTGACATTTGCCATGAGTTTATGATCCTTGCAGGGGCAGGGCGCTGTCGTCGCGCCAGAGATGGGTGCAGAGCAGGCGGCGGGCTTCGGCGGCGTCATCGGCCACCGGCACCAACCCTTCGACGGTTGCAAACTGCCGGTCGCGGCAATCCTGCGCAACGCCGGGCGGTGTGCCGCAGGGTACGAACAGGCGCGGGCGTGAGGCGCCACGCGGCGCCACGGCCAGGATGGTATCCGGGTACAATGTGATCCCGGTCGCCGATTCGCCGTTGTCGCATAAATATCGCCCGCCGCGTCCCAGCTCCGCCTGCCGTCCCGGCGCGAAAATCGTCACCGCAACCCCGGTGTGATAACGATAACCGCGGAATTCCACCGGATCGATCGTCAGCCGCACATCCGGCGCGCGGGTCCGGATCGCCGCCACCGTCGCCGCCAGCCGGTCCGCCAGTGCGCGCACCGGTCCCGGCAGCGCAATCGCGGCAAGCGCCGCCAGCCCCGGTTCCGCCAGTCCGGCGGCATCGAGCAGGGCGCGCAACACCGGCGCCAGATCACCCCCCTGCGCGCTGATGTCGGCCGCATCCTTGCGATCCAGGGCGCGGATCAACGCGGCGTGATGCCGCCGTTCGCCCAGCAAGGCGGGAATCAGGGGAGGCATCGTCAGATCGATGCTGATGGTGCCAAGCCCGGCCGCGCGCAGGGCCGCCGCGGCGGTGGTGATGATTTCGGCATCCGCCTCCGGCAGGTCCGGCCCGATCAGCTCGATACCCGCTTGCGCCACCTGCCGCTCCGGCGCCAGATGCGAACCCCGCACGAGAATGCATTGCCCGGCATAGGCGAGGCGCAACGGCCGGGGCGCGCTGGAAAGGCGCGTCGTCGCGATCCGCGCGATCTGCGGCGTGGTGTCGGCGCGCAGCCCCATCATGCGCTGCGATTCAGGGTCCATGAACCGAAACGTCTGCTCCGCCACCGCGGCGCCCGAACCGGCGAGCAGGGTCGATTCAAATTCCACCAGCGGCGGTTTCACGCGCTGGTAGCCATGCGCGCCAAAATGGGCGGTCAGGATTTCGGTCAGCCGTGCCTCGGCTTCGGCGTCCGGCGGCAACAGATCGGTAAACCCTGCCGGCAGCAGGGCGGGATGAGGCGGCAGATCGTCAGTCATGGCAGCGTTTCCAAGTGCAGCGGGCCTATAGCACCGGGTGCCGGGCTGGCCAATCACCGGCACGGCGGCGGCACAATCCGCTGGAAATCGTTTCACACCTATGCCAAGGTCACTTTGCAACCTTAGCGGGCGTTTTGCGTGCTGTTCAACTCATCCTTGTTCGTCGTCGCGTTTCTGCCGCTTTTCCTCGCCGCCTTCGCCCTGTCCGGCTGGTGGTTCGGCCCGCGTGCGGCGCTTTCGGTGTTATTGCTGTCCAGCCTGATCTTTTACGGCTGGTGGAAACCGATCTTTCTGCCCCTGCTGATCGGCTCGATCATCGGCAATTACCTCTGGGTCCGGCTGATGCGCCGCACCTCGCGCCGCAAACCCTGGCTGATCGCCGGACTCGCGGCCAATCTCGCCCTGCTCGGCTGGTTCAAATACGCCGGCCTGTTCGCCGCCACCGGGGCCAGCCTGTTCGGCGCCCGACCGCCCGATCTCGGCATCATTCTGCCGCTCGGCATCAGCTTCTTCACCTTCCAGCAGATCATGTATCTGGTCGATTCCTATCGCGACGAAACCCCCGCCTGCGGCTTTATCGACTACGCCTGTTTCGTCGGTTTCTTCGCCCATCTGCTCGCCGGTCCGATCGTGCGGCCGCGCGAGATCATCCCGCAATTCGCCCGCCACACCGGCCGCATCCGCTATGACGATCTGATCGCCGGGATCGAGATTTTCCTGCTCGGCCTCGCGAAAAAACTCGTCCTCGCCGACAGCCTCGCCCGCTTCGCCGACCCCGGCTTCCGCGCCGCCGCCGCCGGTCACCAACTCTCCCTCGTCGAGGCCTGGGTCGCGCTGCTGGCCTATGGCGCGCAGATCTATTTCGACTTTTCCGGCTATTCCGACATGGCGATCGGCCTCGCCCGCATGATCGGCATCCGCTTCCCGCTCAATTTCCGCAGCCCCTATCAGGCGCGCGACATCAGCGACTTCTGGCGCCGTTGGAACATCACCCTGTCGGGTTTCCTGCGCGATTACCTCTATATCCCGCTCGGCGGCAACCGCCACGGCGAGGTCCGGCGCAACGCCAATCTCATGATCACCATGCTGCTCGGTGGCTTCTGGCATGGTGCCGCCTGGAGTTTCCTCGCCTGGGGCGGGCTGCACGGGTTCTATCTGATCATCCATCAGCAATGGCGCCGCTTCGGCGCGCCCATGAACGCCCGCCTCGCCCAGGCGATCACTTTGATCGCCGTGCTGGTCGCCTGGGTGCCGTTCCGCGCCGAATCGATCCATGCGAGCTGGATCATGCTGCGCGGCCTCACCGGTGCCGGTGGCGTCGAGTTACCCGACCTCATCGTCAAGGCCCTGCCATTCCTGCGTCACATCGCCACCCCGGTCGCGGTGCTGCCCTATCTCGGCGCCGCCCGCACCATGAGCGTGGTGCAGAGTGCCGCTTTGCTGGTCCTCGCCTGGGGTATCATCCTGATCGCGCCCGACATCCACAGCCTGCGCGTGCGCGGCCGCAACGCCGCCCTGATCGCCGGCTTCGCCTTCACCGCGCAGGCGCTGTTTTTTGCGCCCTTCGCCCGTCCGTTCATTTATTTCCAGTTCTGATGCGCCGCCTCATCCTCTGCGCCGCCGCCTCCCTCGCGCTCTATTTCGCGGCCTTCGCCTTCGTGCTGCACCGCCCGCTCTCGGTCGGTCTGCTGCGCATGGAAATGGACCAGAAACTCGCACGCGGCGCGCGGCTGCCCTCGCCCAAGCTGGTTATCCTCGCCGGCTCGAACGCGCCGTTCTCCCATTCCTGCCGCGTCATCGGCGCCATGCTGAACCTGCCGTGCGAGAACGGCGGCGTCGCCGTCGGCATCGGTCTCGATGACCTGTTCGCCCGCTGGAGCCCGCTGCTGCACCGAGGCGACATCGCCTATCTGCCGATGGAGATCCAGCAATACGACGTCAGCGCCGCCCAGAACCGCATGGACATGGACGGCGCCTGGCTGTTCTACCGCAACCGCGCGCTGCTCTGGCATCTTGGCGCGCTCCGCGCCCTGGCCGGCGCGTTCGGCAGCACGATGCCGGACGCGCTCGAAGCCCTCACCGAAATGGCGGCCCATGCCGCAGGGCTCGGCCACCGCCGCGCGATGCTCGCCGCCCAGTTCGACCGGCAGGGCGATCGCATCGGCACCACGCTCGCCACCGCCGACCCCGGATTCCTCGCGACACTGCGCCGCGTCGAACCCGGTCCCCGTGGGATCATCCGGGGTGACGGCTCGCGGATCATCGCCCGCTTCGTCCGCCGCGAAACCGCCCGCGGCGTCATCGTGATCGGCGGTCTGCCAACCGATTTCGACACGGTTCGCCTGCCGGGGGCCGACATCGACGCGATCCGCGCGATCTTTATCGCCAACGGCGGCCGCTTCATCGTGCTCCCCAACCACAGCCGCTATCCGCGCGCCGATTTCTACAACAGCGAAGACCACCTCGCCCAACCCTGCCAATACCGCCAATCGATCGCCATCGCCCGCGCCCTCGCGCCTGTGCTGCATCGCAGCGCCGCCGCCCCGGCCGCCGCGGTGCGCCGCCTCGCCCTCACCTGTCCCGGCGCCGCCCGCGTCATCGCCGCGCGTGATGGGCCCCGTGTGATCGCCGCGGACGATGGACCATGATCGCAACCGCTCACGCGACCGGCATGGTGGTGATGCGCCGGGCGTGGCGCTTGCCGAAACCGCTGAGCGCCAGATAGATCACCGGCGTGGTGTAGAGGGTCAGCGCCTGACACACGATCAGCCCGCCGATCACCGCGATGCCCAGCGGCCGGCGCAGCTGTTCGCCGGTGCCGACCGCGAAGGCCAGCGGCAAGGCGCCGAGCATCGCGGCGAGGGTGGTCATCATGATCGGGCGGAAGCGTTCGAGGCAGGCGGCGCGGATCGCCTGCGGCGGCGTCATGCCGCCTTCGCGCTCGGCGTTCAGCGCAAAATCGACCAGCATGATGCCGTTTTTTTTCACGATGCCCATCAGCAGGAACACGCCGATGACGCCTATCACCGAGAGCGGCGTGCCGGTGATCAGCAAGGCGAGCAGCGCCCCGACGCCGGCTGACGGCAGGGTGGACAGGATGGTGAGCGGTTGCGACAAACTCTCGTACAGCACGCCGAGCACGACATAAATCGCCACCAGCGCCGCCGCGATCAGCAGCGGCTCCTTCTCGATCGAGGCGAGAAAATACTTCGCGTTGCCACCGAACTCGATTTTCACCGTGTCGGGTAGCGGCAGCGTGGCGATCGCGGCCTTGACCGCGGTGATCGCCGGGCCGAGCGAATACCCCTTGCCGACGTTGAAGCTGATCGTGCCGGCGGGCTCGCCATCGAGATGGGTGACCGAGAGCGGCGCGGTGCTGCGGGTGTAGGTCGCGATCTGATCGAGCGGCACCGGCCCGTTGCTGCCGGTGACGAACAACCGGCTCAGATCATTGGGTGCCCGATCGAGCGCGGCCGGCACCTTCATCACGACCTCATACTGGTTCTGCGCCTGATAGATGCGCGAGATCTGCTGCTGGGCATAGGCGTTTTGCAGAATACCATCGATCGCCGCGATCGACACGCCAAGCCGTGCCGCGGCGTTGCGGTTGATGTCGATCATGATCTCGGTCTGCGCCTTGTCCTGATCGGTCGAGATATTGTTGATCGATTTCAGCGTGCGCAGCTTGGCTTCGATCTGTCGGGTCACGCGGTCGAGCCCGTCGAGCGAGGAATCCACCACCGAGAAACTATACTCCCCGCCGTTGGACTGACCGCCGAAAAATATATCCTGCGCGACCTGCATGCTGGTCGTGATGCCGGGGATTTTCGCGAGTTTCCGCTGTAACTGCAAAATCACGGCCTGGGCCGAAACCCCGCGCTGGCTGAGCGGTTTCAGCCCGATGAACATGGTGCCGCGGTTGGCGGTGGAAAACCCGTTGGCAACCCCGATGCGCGAACTCACCGTCGCGACCGCCTTGTTCTGCATCACCACATGAACGACGCGCGCCTCAAGCCGCTGCATCCGGTTGAACGACACATCGGTCGGCGCCAGGGTCTGCGCGATGATCAGGCCGGTGTCTTCCTCGGGAATGAAGGATTTCGGCACTTTGATGTATAAAAACACCGTCAGCACGAGGGTTAGTCCAAAACTCGCCAGCATCAGCCAGCGGTGCTCCAGCGCCCAGTCGAGGCTGCGGGCGTAGGCGTCGAGCGTGCGGCGATACAGAAGGTCGATGCCGCGCGCCAGGCGGGAATCCCGGCCGACCTTGGGCGTCCGCCCCATGAAATGCCCGCAGATCATCGGCGTGACGGTCAGCGAGATGATGCCGGAAATCACGATCGCGACCGAAAGCGTCATCGCGAATTCATAGAACAGGCTGCCGATGATGCCGCCCATCAGAGTCAGCGGCAGGAACACCACCACCAGCGACACGGTGATCGAGAACACGGTAAAGCCGATCTGCCGCGCGCCCACCAGCGCCGCCTCGATGCCGGTGAGGCCGCGCTCATGCTGGGAGACGATGTTCTCGATCATCACGATCGCGTCATCGACCACGAATCCCACGCAGATCGTCAGCGCCAGCAGCGAGAAATTATCGAGCGAGAACCCCAGCGCCCACATCGCCGCCACCGTCCCCGCCAGCGACAGCGGCACGGTGACCCCGGCCGCGATCGTCGGCGTGAGGCGGCGCATGAACAGCGTCACCACCGCCAGCACCAGCACGATGGTGATCAGCAGGGTCAGTTGAATATCAGCGACGCTGGCGCGGATCGTCGTGGTGCGGTCGGTCAGAATCGTGAGATGCACCGCCGGTGGCAGCCACCGCCGCAGGTCGGGCAGCAGCGCCTTGATGCCCTCGACCGTCTGGATCACATTGGCCTGCGCGGTCTTGGTGATCTCGATCGTGATCGCCGGCTGACCATTGGCGGAGGCGGCAAGCTGGGTGTTGGCAACGCTGTCGACCACCGAGGCCACGTCCGACAGGCGCAGCAGCGCGCCGCCCTTGGCCTTCAGCACGATGCGGCGATATTGCGCGGCCGTGCTCAACTGACCGTTGGCCGCGATGATCGAGGCGGTGTTGCGCCCTTGCAGCACGCCGATCGGCTCGGTCTCGTTGGCGCTGCGCACCGCGTTATACACATCGGTGCTGGTCAGCCCGGCGGCGGCCAGCGCCTGGGTGTTCAACCGGATCCGCACCGCCGGCGACCCGCCGCCATATAAATTGACCTGCGCGACCCCGGGCACCTGCGCGAGGCGCTGATCGAGGATGGTATCGGCGACATTATAAATCTGCCCGAGGCTGAGGGTCTTTGAGGTCAGCGCCATCGTCATCACCGGGCGCGAGGCCGGGTTGAACTCCTTGTAGAACGGCCGGCTCGGCATTGCCGCCGGCAGATTGGGCAGTGCGGCGTTGATCGCGGCCTGAACCGCATGGGCGTCGGCGTTGATGTTGGTGTCGGTGTCGAACAGCAGAATGACCGAGGCGGAGCCGACCGAATTGATCGAGCGGACATCATCGATCCCGGGAATCGTGCCCAGCGTGTGTTCCAGCGGGGCGGCGACCGTGCTGGCCATGATGCTGGGCGAGGCGCCCGGTTCGGAGGCGAACACCACGATCGCCGGGATCGGAATGCTCGGCACCGCCGCCACCGGCAACTGAAAATACGCCAGCACCCCCGCGATCATGATGCCCAGCGCGAGCAGGCTGGTGCCGATCGGCCGGCGGATGAACGGGGCGGAGAAACTCACGTCGCCACGCCCGTCCATCTCCCGGCGCGCCCGGCCTGAAGCGCCCTCATATCGTCGCTTCCTGGCCGGCCTCCGGCGCCGTGCGCGCGGTCGGGCGCAGCCGTTCCATCGCCAGATAGATCACCGGCGTGGTGAACAGGGTGAGCAACTGGCTGACCAGCAACCCGCCGATGATGGTGATGCCGAGCGGCGCGCGCAATTCCGAACCCGCCCCGCCTTCGAGCACCAGCGGCACCGCGCCGAACAGCGCGGCCATCGTGGTCATCATGATCGGCCGGAACCGCAGGATCGCCGCCTCGGTGATCGCCGCCACCGACGACAATCCGCGCACGCGCTCCGCCTCGATCGCAAAATCGACCATGATGATGCCGTTCTTTTTCACGATCCCCATCAGCAGCACGATGCCGACCAGCGCGACCAGGGTGAATTCCGTGCCGGTGAGCATCAGGGCGAGCAGCGCGCCGATCCCCGCCGAGGGCAGCGTCGAGAGAATCGTGATCGGGTGGATCGTCGATTCATAGAGAACGCCGAGCACGATATAAATCACCACCAGCGCCGCCGCGATCAGCCAGGGCTCCTCGGCGAGCGCGGTCTGGAATTCCGCCGCGGCACCGCCGAACGTGCCGGTGATCGTGTTGGGCACGCCGAGGTCGGCCTCGGCGTGGTTGATCGCGGTTTCCGCCGCCCCCAGCGAGGCACCATGGGCAAGGTTGAAACTGAGCGTGACCGAGGGAAACTGATCCTCCCGCGTGATCGCGAGCGGGCCGAACCGGCGCTGCACCCTCGCCACCTGCAACAGCGGCACCTGCGCCGGCACGGCGGCGGTGCTCGCCGTGCTGGTGCTGGCGCTGGTGCTGGCGGCGCCGGTGCTGACGGTGCTGTTGCCGCTCACCGCGCCGCCGGGTCCGAGCGCCGTGGTGCTGGTGCTCGCCGCGAGGCCGCCGGTCGGCAGGAACAGATTGGCCAGCGCCGCGGGCGAGGCGGCATAGGCCGGATCGACGCCCAGGATCACCCTATATTGCGCGTTCTGGGTATAGATCGTCGAAATCTGCCGCTGACCGAACGCGTCGTACAGCACCGCCTCGATCGTCGCCATGCTGATCCCGAGGCGAGACGCCGCCGCGCGATTGACGTCGATATAGGTCTCCAGCCCCTGGTTCTGCTGATCGCTGGCCAGATCGGCGAGTTGCGGCAATTTGCCCAGCGCGGCCAAAATCCGGCGCGACCACACATCAAGCTCGGCCTGATCGGTGTCGGTCAGCGTGTACTGGTACTGGGTCGGCGAAATCCGCGACGACAGCGTAATGTCCTGCACCGGCTGCATATAAATGCTGAACCCCGGAATCCCGGCGAGCGCGGCCTGCAACTGCGTCATCACGACCGAAATATTCGGGCGGGTGCCGAAGGGTTTGAGCGTGATGTCAAGCCGCCCGGTATTGGGCGTCGGGTTGGTCAGGCCCGAGCCGAGCAGCGAGGTGACGCCGGCAACCGCCTTGTTGTGCAAAATAATGTCGATCGCCCTGGTCTGCAGCCGGTTCATCGCCGCGAGCGACACGCTCTGCCCCGCCTCGCTCACCGCAACGATCGCGCCGGTATCCTCCTGCGGCAGCAGCGCCTTGGGAATGACCATGAACAACACCCCGGTGATCACCACGGTAGCCGCGAACACCAGCATCATCAGCCGTTGATGCGCGAGGCTCCAGGTCAGGCCGGTCTGATACCGGTCGCGCACCGCGAGCAGCCCGGCCTCGGCGGCGCGCGCAATCCGGCCCGGCTTCGCCTGCGCCGCCGGCCGCAGCAGCCGCGCGCTCATCATCGGCGTCAGGGTCAGCGAGATCACCGCCGAAATCACCACCGCCACCGCGAGTGTGACCGCGAATTCCGAGAACAGCCGCCCGATCACGCCCGGCATGAACAGCAGCGGAATGAACACGGCAACCAGCGAGATGGTCAGCGAAACGATGGTGAAGCCGATCTGCTTGGAGCCGAGATAGGCCGCCCGCATCGGCGTCTCGCCGGCTTCGATGAAGCGCACGATGTTCTCGATCATCACGATGGCATCATCGACCACGAATCCCGAAGCGACGGTGAGCGCCATCAGCGACAGATTGTCGAGCTGATAGCCCAGTTCGCTCATCACCCCGAAGGTCGCCACGATCGACAGCGGCAGCGCGATCGCCGGAATCAGCACGGCGCGCGGATTGGGCAGGAACAAAAAGATCACCAGCACCACCAGAAGCGCCGAGGTCAGCAGCGTGATCTGCACATCCTGCACCGAGGCCTTGATGGTGCCGGTGCGGTTGGCCACGATCTGCAACTTGATGCCGGGCGGCAGATCCCGCCCCAGATCGGTCAGCGCCGATTGCACCCGCGCCACCGTGCTGACGATATTCGCCCCCGGCTGGCGCTGAATATCGAGCACCACGGCCGGGATGTTGTTGTAGCTCGCGATCTGCTGGTTGTTCTCAAGCCCGGCGGTCACCGAGCCGACCGCGGAAAGCCGCACCGGCGCCTTGTTCTGATAGGCGATGATCAGGTCGCGATATTGCGCGGGCGCGGTGATCTGGTCGTTGGCGCCCAGCGTATAGGCCTGGTTGGTGCCATTGAACGCGCCCTTCGCCCCGCTCTGATTGGCGTTGGCGATCGCGTTGCGGACATCCTCGAGCGAAATCCCGTAGGCGGCGAGGCGCGCGGGATTGACATCGATCCGGATCGCCTTGGCCATGCCGCCCTCGACCGATACCGCCCCGACACCCCGGATCTCGGAGAGTTTCGGCACGATCTGGGTCTGCGCGGCATTGGCGATCGTATAGATCGGCACGGTCTTCGAGGTCAGCGCCAGGGTCAGGATCGGCGCATCCGCCGGGTTCACCTCGGTATAGGTCGGCGGATATTGCAAATTCGGCGGCAGCGTGCCGGAGGCGGCGTTGATCGCGGCCTGCACGTCCTGCGCCGCGGTATCGAGCGACACCGACAGATCGAACCGCAGCGTGATCGCGCTGGTGCCCTGGCTCGAGATCGAACTCATCGAGGCAAGCCCGGCGATCTCGCCGAACTGGCGCTCCAGCGGTGCGGTCAGCAGTTTCGAGGCGGTGTCCGGCGAGGCGCCCGGCAGCTTGGTCACCACCTGGATCGTCGGAAAATCGACCTGCGGCAGGGACGAGACCGGTAGCGCCTGGTAGCCGAGCACGCCGAGCAGAAAAATCGCGATCGCCAGCAGAGTCGTCGCCACCGGCCGGCCGATGAAGGGGGCGGAAATATTCACGCGGGGCCGGCCGCGGCAACCTTGGCGCCCGGCGTCACGATCGTGATCTTCGAGCCATCCTTCAGGCGCGAATTCCCCTCGGTGATCACCCGCTCCCCGGCGGTCAGCCCCTTGGTCACCACGATCACCCGCTCATCCTCATAGCCAATGGTGATCGGCTGATCGACCACGGTTGCGGCCTTGCCGCCCGCCGCCGGCTTGACCAGAAACACGAAACTGCCGGCGGGTCCCTGCTGCACCGCGACCGGCGGCACCGTGAGCGCGTCGGGAATGCTGCGCACCAGGGTGCGGATATTGACATAGGCGCCCGGCCACAGGGCGAGCTTCGGATTGGGAAAATTCCCCTTGAGCGTCAGCGTGCCGGTATTGGCGTTCACCGTGTTGTCGAGCACCGAGAGCACGCCGTGATCGAGCACCGGCGCGGTCTGCGGATCGCCCTCGGCGGTCGCCACCAAATCGACCTTGCCCCGCGCCATCGCCGCGGTGATCTGCGCCAGATCCTGCTGCGGCAGGCTGAACTGCACCGCGATCGGCTGCAGCGTGTTGATCACAACGATGCCGTTGGCGAGGTTGGGGTTCACGATATTGCCCGCATTGACCTGCAGAATGCCGGTCATGCCGGCGATCGGCGCGGTGATTTTAGTATAGCCGAGATTGATCCGGTCGGCCTCGATGCTCGCGCGGTCCTGCAGCACCAGCGCGCGATCCTCGGCGGCGGTGGCATTCGCGGTCGCCGCCTGCTGCTTCGAGGTGTAATTCTGCGCCACCAGCGAGGCGTATTGCCGCGCCTGAAGCGCGGCATTGGCCAGACTCGCCTGATCCTGCGCCAGCTTGGCCAGGGCCTGATCCAGCGTCGCCTGGTACGGCGCGGGGTCGATCTCGGCGAGCAACTGGCCCTGTTTCACGAATTGGCCTTCATGAAACAGCACCGCCTTGAGCGGCCCGGTGATCATCGGCTGCACCGTCACGGTCCGGTACGGCACAACCGTGCCGAGCGCATCGAGATAGACCGGTACGGTTTGTACGCTCACCGGCGCGACCTCGACCGGAATCGTGGTCGCCGCCAGGTGCTTGGGTTTGGCCTTGGGTTCGACCAGCCGCACCACGACCACCGCGACCAGCACCAGCACGACCAGAACAGCGATGGCTCGCCCGCGTCGTATCGCCATGATTATTGAACCCCGTGTTTGGGCAGCACCCAGCCGCCGCCCATCGCCTTGTAAAGATTAACCGCGGCGTCGAGCCGGGTCAGCCGCGCCTGCTCCAGCGTGTTCTGATCCGACAGCAGGGTCTGTTCGGCATTCAGCACGGTGCTGACATCGACCACCCCGGCCCGCAACTGGCCCTTCGCCCCCTCGAGCGCGGCCCGCGCGCGCGCGACCGCGATGCGCTGCAGATGTTCCTGGCTGGTCGCGTAGTGCAGCGCGGTCATCGCGGTCTCGACGTCGGTGAACGCCTGCACCACCGCCTGCTCGTATTTGGCGACATCCTCGCGATAGGTCGCGCGATCGACATTCAGCGCCCCGCTCAGCGCCCCGCCCTCGAAAATCGGCTGGCTCAACGAGGACACCGCCGAGAGCAGCATCGAGCCGGGCGCGAACAACGCATCGAGCGCGTTGCTCTGCCATCCGGCCGAACCGGTCAGCGTGATCGAGGGGAAAAACGCCGCGATGGCGCCGCGCACCGTCGCATTCGCCGCGATCAAGGTCGCCTCGGCTTCAGCGACATCGGGCCGCCGCGTCAGCAATTGCGCGGGGATGCCCGGCCGCAGGTCGGGCACATGGATGGTTCCGAGCGACCCGCCATGCACCCGCAGGAATTCCGGCGCCTGCCCGGTCAGAATGCCCAGGCCAAGTGCCTGCTGGCGCAGTTCGGACACCAGATTGGGAATCGTCGCGCGTTCGGCGGCGACCAGTGCCGCCTGCTGCGCCACGGTGGGTTGATCGACCACCCCGGCCTTGAATTCGGCGTTCAACTGATCGAGCAGCCCCTGCGCCGCCGCGAGATTCTGTCGCGCGATCGCCAGCTCGTCCTGATACGCCAGGGTCTGGAAATAGGTCGTCGCGACCGCGGCCTCCTCGGTCAGGGCTACCGTCGCGGCGTTGAATTGCGCCGCGGCGGCATTGGCCTGGGCGGCGCGCAGCGCATCATAGGTCTTGCCCCAGAAATCGAGCTGATAGCTCGCCTGGAAACTCGCCGCATAATTATGCGTGGTGGCGTTCTTGCCCGATCCGGCGCCGCCGAATTTCGAAAACGACGAGGATGACGACGCCCCGGCGGCGCTCGCCCCGGCCTGCTGGAAATTCCCGCTGCCCGACGCGGTCAGGCTGGGCAGCAACGGCGCGCCGGACACCTCGACCTGCGCATTGGCCGCCTCCAGCTGATCGATCGCCTCGATCACGGAAAAATTATGCTGACGCGCCGCCGCCACCAGCGTGTCGAGTTCGGGCGAGCCGAAATGACGCCACCAGCCCGGTCGCGGCCATGCCGGCGCGGCGCCGGCGGCGGGTGAAACGAAGGCGGTCGGCACCGCCAGCCTCGGCGCGTGAAACGCGGGGCCGACCACACAGCCGGCAAGCGCCAGCGGTGCCGCCATAATGGCGATCAGCCGGAGCGGCCGCGTCGGAGGCGTCACAGATCTTGCCGTCCAGCGGGCATGTCGCTCTCGATGTGGGTCACCATGGCGCGCCCGACATAACGACCGATTGTAACAGCCGGATTGCACGCGCCCGACCGCCTTCGCACCAACCCCGCCCTCACGGTTGCCACCGCAGATCCACGGGCGGCGGCGTGTTCGGGTCATAGACGATATGATCGCCGTTCATCAGCGAGTGGCCGGTGAGCGCCAGAATGAACGCCCAATGGCTGACCACGATGGTCTCGCGCCAGTCCGGCCGCGCCGCCATATCCGCGCGAAACCGCGCGGCGCGCGCGATCACTTCCGCCTCGGCCTCGAAACCGTCCGGCCACCACGGATCGGACAGATGAGCGAAATCGTGATCGGGAAACCGTTCGGCGAGGGTTTCGCGCGGGCTGCCGATATCGCAACTGAAGGCGTAGCGTTCACGGATCAACGGCTCGATCTCGACGCTCAGCGCCCGCCCGGCCGCAACCCGCCTGGCCAGGATCGGCGCGGCGGTCTGCAACGCGCGGGTGTAGGGCGAAACGATCAGCCGGCGCAGCGCCACGTCGGCCAGCGCCGCCGCCGCCGCATGCGCCTGCGCTTCGCCCAGCGGCGTCAGCGACGGGTCAGCGATTCCCGGATCGCGCCGCGTCGCGCTGAAATGCAGATTGAATTCGCTTTGGCCGTGACGGAGCAGGATCATGGCAAAGCGATACCCCGCCGCCGCACCGGCGGCAAACTGAACCCGCCGCCGCACCGGCGGCAAACTGAACCCGCCGCCGCACCGGCGGCAAACTGAACCCGCCGCCGCACCGGCGGCAAACCGAACCCCCGCGATCGCGGTTGCGACAAATCACCGCTCGGCCTATCACCATCTTCCGGGCCCCGCCCCGAACACAGGTGCCATTCAGCAATGTACAACGGAATTCCGATCGATCTCATCCTTCTCGCCCTGGTGGCGGGGTTTCTGGTGCTCCGATTGCGCAGCGTCCTCGGCAAGCGCACCGGCTATGAGCGCCCGCCGCTGCCCGATCAGCAGCCGGTGGGTCTGCGCGGTCCGGCCGCGCCGGTGATCGATGGCTATGCCGAGGCCTCGCGTCCCCGTCCGGGCCGGCCGATTCCGGCCCCTCACACCAATGTCGGTCAGGTGCTCGGCCGGATCGCCGAATCCGACCGCAATTTCGATCCGGTCAAATTCATCGACGGTGCCGAAGCCTCGTTCCGCCGCATCGTCACCGCCTTTGCCGAGGGCGACCTCACCACGCTGCGCAACCTGCTGACACCCACCGTGTTCACCACGTTCGAACACGCGATCACCGCCCGCGCCGAAGCCGGCGAGACCCAGCACACCGAGATCAAACAAATCGTCGAGGCCAGTATCGACGAGGCCGAGATGCTCGGCGATCACGCCGTCATCGTCGTTCGCTTCGTCTCCGATCAGGAAAACTACACCCGTGACCGCGCGGGCCAGGTGGTCGCCGGCACCGAGGCGGTCACCGAGATCGTCGATCTCTGGAGCTTTGAGCGCAGCGTCAACGCATCGGACCCGAACTGGCGGCTCGCCGCGGCGCGCAGCGGCTGATCGATGCCTGAATTTCCCGCCGGCCGGACCGTCCGCGCCGTTGTCCTGCCCGCTCTGACAGCGCTTCTGCTCGCCGGTTGCGCGCTCAAATCCCCCCCCGTCACCGGCAGCGACTCGCCCGGAACCGCCGGATTAACCCCGGTCGCCTTCACCGCCCTGCCCGGATGGGGACCCGCCGCCGCCATCGCCGGCCTGCCGGGCTTCGTTCGCTCCTGCCGCGCGATCGAGGTGATGCCCGAGGATCAGCCGCTCGGCGGCGATGGCGTGGCCCGCGCGCGCGGCGGCAAGGCCGGTCTCTGGCGCGGCGTCTGCGCCGCGGCGCGCGCCGTCCCACCCGACGATGCCGCGGCGGCCCAGCGTTTTTTCCAGACCGATTTCACCGCCTACCGCGCCGCCGGCACCGCCCGCATCACCGGCTATTTCGAGCCGGTCTATGCCGGGTCGGAGGTTCGTCTGCCCGGCTATGACGTGCCGCTCTACGCGCGGCCGCGCAATCTGGTCCGCGCCAATCTCGCGGCGTTCCGCGACCGCACCGGCAAGCAGCGCATCGTCGGACGGCTGCGCTACGGCAAGCTGGTGCCCTACTACAGCCGGGCGCGAATCGAGGGCGGCGCCATCGCGCAGCAGGCCCATGTGATCGCCTGGCTGCGCAATCCGGTCGATGCCTATATGGCCCAGGTGCAGGGCGCCGCGCGGCTGCGCCTGCCCGACGGCACGCTGATCGACCTCGGGTTCGACGGCACCAACGGTCGCGGCTACACCCCGATCGGTAAATTGATGGTCCAGCAGCACGATCTCGCCGCCAATGATTTGTCGATCCAAACGATCAGCACCTGGTTGCGCGCCCATCCCGCCCAGGCGCCCGCGCTGATGAACGCGAATCGCAACTACGTCTTCTTCAAACGGGTCCGCGACGTGCCGGACGGTCTTGGCACTCCCGGCGCCCTCGGCGTGCCCCTGACCCCGGAAGGCTCGATCGCGGTCGATGAAAAATCCATCCCCCTCGGCGCGCCCGTCTATGTCGCCACCCCCGCGCTCGACCGCCTGACCACGGCGCAGGATATCGATGTGGGCGCCAAGGGCGCCGCCGCCGCCCAGATCTTTTTCGGCATCGGCCATCACGCCGCCCAGCTGGCCGGCGCCATGGATGCCGCGGGTAGCCTGTTCGTGCTATTGCCCCGCCCGATCCCCGCACCCCAACCATCCGGAGCCCCGTCATGAGCGCCGTCAACCCCACGCAACCGCGCGTGGCATTGTTCGTGACCTGTCTGGTCGATCTCTACCGTCCCAGCGTCGGTTTCGCCGCGATCCGCCTGCTCGAAGCCGCCGGCTGCACCGTCGAGGTGCCGCGCGCCCAGACCTGCTGCGGCCAGCCGGCCTATAACAGCGGCGACCGCGCTACCGCTCTCGCCCTCGCCACATCGCTGCTCGGCACGCTCGCCGGCTATGATTACGTCGTCGCCCCGTCAGGCTCCTGCGCCGGCATGATCCGCAAACACCTGCCCGATCTGTTCGACCAGGACCCCGACCTGCGCGACCGCGCCGCCGCTCTCGCCGCCAAAACCTGGGAACTCACCAGCTTCCTCGTCGATGTCATGGGGTTCACCGGCCTCGACTCGCCGCTCCCGGCGCGCGCCACCTATCACGACAGCTGCGCCGGTCTGCGTGAACTCGGCGTCAAATCCCAACCCCGCGCCCTGCTCGACAAAATCACCGGTCTCGATCTCGTCGAAATGGCCGAACCAGAGATCTGCTGCGGCTTCGGCGGCACGTTCTGCGTCAAATTCCCCGACATCTCCGCCCGCATGACCGGCGATAAAACCGCCGATATCGCCACCACCGGCGCCGATCTCCTGCTCGCCGGCGATCTTGGCTGCCTGCTCAACATGGCCGGCAAACTCTCCCGCGATGGCAAGCCCATCGCCGTCCGCCACATCGCCGAGGTCCTCGCCGGCATCACCGCCGACGTGCCGCCGATCGGGGACACACGCCGTTGAGCGCCACCGTGGCCGATCCGGCCCCGCCGATCGAACAGCTCAAATTCGCGGCGGTGGTCGGCGCGCTCGGCATCGTCTATGGCGACATCGGCACCTCGCCGCTCTACGCCCTGCAGGCCTGCCTCGGCTATGTCACCAAGGGCGGCCTGAAACCCGAAGATGTGCTTGGCCTGCTCAGCCTGATCTTTTGGGCGCTGATCATCACCGTCACCCTCAAATACGTCACCTTCGTGATGCGCGCCGACAATAACGGCGAAGGCGGCATTCTCGCCCTCATGACCCTGGCGCAGCGCGTCGCCCGCACCGAGCGCACCCGCTACGCCCTGATGATTGTCGGCATCGTCGGCGCCGGCCTGTTCCTGGGTGACGGCGTCATCACCCCGGCGATCTCGGTCCTCTCGGCGGTCGAGGGACTCGGCGTCGCCTCGCCCGATTTCAACCGCTTCGTTCTGCCGATCTCGGTGGCGATCATCATCGCCCTCTTCATCGGCCAGCGCTACGGCACCGGCGCGGTCGGCACGCTGTTCGGCCCGATCATGGCGCTCTGGTTCGTGGCGATCGCGGGTTTCGGCCTCTACCGCATCATCCTCAACCCGCATGTGCTGCTGGCGCTGGTGCCCGGGCCGGGGATCAGGTTCATCGTCCGCCATGACGAGCTCGCCTTCGTCGCCCTCGGCGCCGTCGTCCTCGCCGTCACCGGGGCCGAGGCGCTCTATGCCGACATGAGCCATTTCGGCCGCAAACCCATCCGCATGACCTGGCGCTTCTTCGTGCTGCCCGCCCTGGTGCTGAATTATTTCGGCCAGGGTGCCCTTGTCATCTCGAACCCCCAAGCCGCCGACAATCCGTTCTATCTCCTGGTGCCGCACACCTTTCTTCTCCCGATGGTGCTGCTCGCCACCATCGCCACGGTCATCGCGAGCCAGGCGGTCATTTCCGGCGCGTTCACCCTGGGCAGCCAGTGCGTTCAGCTCGGCCTGCTGCCGCGCATGGAAATCCGCCACACCAGCGTCACCGAGGAAGGCCAGGTCTACGTGCCGCAAATGAACGCCGCCCTCGCCATCGGCGTTCTCATCCTCGTCCTCGGCTTCCGCTCCTCCAACGCCCTGGCCTCGGCCTACGGCATCGCGGTCACCGGCACCTTCCTCTGCACCAACATTCTCGCCGCCATCGTGTTCCATCGCCATTTCAACTGGTCGCGCACCCGAACCGGCCTGGTCTGGGGCGCGTTCTTCCTGGTCGATGCCGCCTTCTTCGGCGCCAATATCCTGAAAATCGTCGAAGGCGGCTGGGTCCCGCTGGCAATCGGCCTCAGCATCGTCACGCTGATGACCACCTGGCGCCGCGGCCGCAGCCTTCTGTTCGCCCGCTGGCAGCAGGACAGCCTGCCCCTCGCGTCCTTCCTCACCCGTCTGCCGCAATCGCGCATCGTCCGCGTCCCCGGCATCGCCGTCTTCCTCACCGGCAATCCCGAATACACCCCGGCCTCGCTGCTGCATAACCTCAAGCACAACAAGGTCCTCCACGAAACGGTCTTCTTCGTCACCGTCCGCAATCTCGACGTGCCAACCGCCTCCGCCGCCGAACGCGTGCATGCCGAGGAACTCGCCCCCGGCATCTACCGCGTCGGCGTCAGCTACGGTTTCATGGATGTCCCCAACCTGCCACGCTCGCTCGAACTCCTGCGTGACCAGGGCATGCCCTTCAACCCGATGCAGACGAGCTACTTCCTCGGCCGTGAAACCATCGTCCCCGCCACCGTGCCCAAACTCGGCTTCATCCGGCGCAGCATTTTCCTGTTCATGCTCCGCAACGCCATCTCCGCCACCGAATTCTTCCAGATCCCCAGCGACCGGGTCGTGGAACTCGGCGTCCGCGTCGCCATCTGATCCCGATGTCACGCCCGATCCCGCGCGAAATCGCCGACGACGGCACCGAGCTTCACCTCGTGCCGATCCTGCCGCCCCACCTGCCGCGCGTCTCCCGGCGCGACCTCGAACGCGCCTGGGATGCCGCCCGCCACGCCGCTCATCGCGGCGAGCCCGGCCCCACCCGCGGCTTTCGCTTCGCCGCCCCCGCGAGCACCGGTGTCGCCATCGTCCTGCGCGACCCTGATGCCCGCGCCTGGGCCGCCTCGGTCGATCGCATCGCCGACCTCTCGACCCCGCACGGCATCTCGCTCTGCCTGCGCCTGCTCGGCCTGGTCGCCCTGATCGGCGATGCCACCTGGCTCGCCCCCTATGTCACCATCCGGCGCGACGGCGCAGCGCTCGACACCGCCCTCCTCACCGCCGCCGCCACCACCCGCTTGACCGCCACCGGCGGTCTCGATGAAAACCAGATGCGCGCCCTCCTGCTCACCCGCGCGACCAAGGATACCGACCCATGTTCCGCCTGACCCTGTTGCTCTCGGTCCTCACCATGCCGCTCGCCGCGTGCAGCTTCGGCGCGCCGCCGCCGCAATCGGCCGCCGACAAGGCCAACCTCGCCGCCTGCACCCAGCGCGCCGAACAGATCGACGCCGCCCGCCACTACACCTATCTCTCCCGCACCGACCAGTTCGCCACCCCGTTCCTCGGCACGCCCAACCCGGCATATCTCAGCAACAAACTCGCCGAGCAGCACGACCAGATCGACCGGATCAACAATTGCATGAAAAACGCCAACCCCGCCTATGTCGGCTCCGGCGCCACCCTGCCCGAACCCACCATCATCGGCCCCACCCCATGATCCCTCACATCCCCCCCTCGATCTGAGCAACAGGAGCGGACCATGCCACCGCTCATCGCCTCCATGGTCAACCGCTTCGACCCCGAAGCGTTGTTCCACCCCAAAACCATCCTGCTCTGCGGCGTCGAAACCCCGATCGGCGCACGCCTGCGCGCCAGCCTGACCGGCGCCGCCTTCGCCGGACGGCTGATCGAGGCCAAAGCCACCTCCCTCCCGCCCGAACCCGCCAGTTTCGACCTCGCCCTGATCGCCACCCCGCCCGACCGCGTCCCCGGCGTCATCGCGGCCCTCACCGGGCGTCTGCGCGGCGCCGCGATCGTCTATGCCGAGGTCGATGACCTGCGCGCCATAGCACTCGCCGCCCGCGTGCGGGTCATCGGCGCGCGCTCGTTCGGCCTCGCGGTGCCCGGCTTCGGCCTCAACGCCCTTCTCTCGCACATCCCGCCGCCGCCGGGGCGCATCGCCCTGCTCGGCCAATCTCCCGCGCTCGCCCGCGCCGTGATCGACTGGGCGGAACCCAACGGCGTCGGCTTCTCCCACGTCGTCGGCATCGGCAGCAACGCCGACATCGGCTTCGGCCGGGTGATCGATCACCTGGCGCGCGACCCCGGCACCGGCCCGATCCTGATGGAAATCGCCGGCCTGCGCGATCCACGCCTGTTCCTCTCCGCCGCCCGCGCCGCCGCCCGCCTGCGCCCCATCGTCGCCCTCGCCCCCGGCGCCCGCCTCGCCGATCCCAGCTTCACCGCCGTCGCCGGCTTCGAGGCGGCGCTGGCCCGCGCCGGCGTTCTGCTCACCACCTCGCTCGGCGCCTTTCTCGCCGCCGCCGAAACCCTCACCCGCGCCCGCCCCGCGCGCGGCGATCATCTCGCCATCCTCGGCAACAGCCGCGGCGCCTGCCGCCTCGCGGCGGACGCCGCCCTCGCCGAACATATCGACCTCGCCCGCCTCACCCCCGAAACCTGCCGCGTCCTCGAGCTGATGCTTGGCGCCGCCCCCGCGCCCGACCTGCCGATCGCGATGCCCGATGCCCCCGGCACCAAACTGGCCGATGTCGCCGCCATGCTCGCCGCCGCCCCCGAAGTCGGCGGCGTTCTCGTCGTCTATGCCCCGAGCGGCGAGCAGGACGATGCCGCCATCGCCGGGTTGATCGCCTGCTCCGCCAGCATCAAGGCGCCACTCCTGGTCGCGGTGCCGGGCCAGACCACCGCCGCCGCCCACCGCCGCCGCCTCGCCCTATCCGGCGTCGCCGTCTTCGCCATGCCGGAGGAAGCCGTCGCCGGCTTCCGCGACCTGATGCACCATCGCGACATCCGCGCCGCCGCCCGCGAGCTCCCGCCCTCGACCGTGCTCGACCTCGCGCCCGACCACGCACGCGTGCGCGCCATCATCGCCCAGGCCCGCGCCGAGCAGCGCACCACGCTCACCCAGGAGGAAGGCTTCGCCATCCTGCGCGCCTACGGCATCGAAATCGTCGCCTGGGCGCTCGCCGACACGCCCGAACAAGTGGCCAATGCCGCAACCGGATTGGGCTACCCCGTCGTGGTGAAACTCTCCCACCCCGATCTTGCGATCAAGCGCCCGCAAGGCGGCGTCGCCCTCGACCTGCCAGACGCCAAATCGGCGGCGGCGGCGGCGCGGGTGATCGCCTCGCGCCTGCGCCATCGCGGCGAATTGCCGCAAGGCGCGCGGTTTCTGGTCGAACACCAAGTCAACCGCGCCCGCGTCCTGCGCATCATCGTCGGCGAACATCTCTTCGTCGGCCCCACCATCGGCATCGGTGAAGGCGGCGGCGATCGTGACGCCGCCCCCCCGCTCGCGGTCGATCTGCCGCCGCTCAACCTCGCCCTCGCCGAAGCCCTGATCGAGCGGGCAGGGGGGGCCACCCTGCTCCGCCTCGCCCGCGGCATGGGCGAGGCCGACCGCGCCGCCGTCGCCGCCACCCTGGTCCGGGTCAGCCAAATGATCATCGACGCACCGGAGTTCCGCGCGATCGATCTCGACCCGCTGTTCGCGACCGAAACCGGCGTCGCGCTCGCCAACGCCCGCTTCGAGCTGCGCCCCGAAGGCGAACGCCGCCAACCCCTCGCCATCGCCCCCTACCCGGCGGAACTCGCCCATGAATTCACATCCCACGGCCGCGCCTTCCTGATCCGACCGATCCGCCCGGAAGACGCCGCCGCCCACCAGCGCCTGTTCAGCCGCCTGACCCCCGAAGACGTCCGCTACCGCTTCTTCTCCGCCGTCCGCGCCCTCACCCCCGAACAAGTGGTCCGCATGACCGAAGTCGATTACGGCCGCGAAATCGCCCTGATCGCCGTCGATCAGGCCAGCGGCGAAACCGCCGGCGTCGCGCGCCTGGTCCGCTCGGACACCGATGGCAACGACGGCGAATTCGCCATCCTGGTCGAAAACGCCGCCAAAGGCCTCGGCCTCGGCTCCGCCCTGATGCGCAGCCTGATCAACTGGGCGCGCGAGGAAGGCGTGGCCGAAATCATCGGCCAGGTCTTGGCCGACAACCACCCCATGCTCGCCTTCGTCCGACACCTCGGCTTCACCCTCCACCACGTCCCCGGCGAAGAAGACGTCGTGGAAGCCCACCTGCCACTGGTCTGAAACCGCGCAAGGGGCAGGGCAGGGCAGGGGGAAGCAAGCCGTTCTTTTTTGCAAAAAAGAACCAAAAAAC
>NZ_JBMFGY010000010.1:0-2284 GCF_049977125.1 Acidiphilium sp.
GTCGGCAACGTGATCGAAACCTATGCCGATTTCTCCGGGCAGGGCAAAAACTACGCGCAATTCCCCGATCGGCGCGGGTTTCGCATCACGCTCGACCAGCTCCGCGACCCTGCCATCTGTGACCGGCTCCGCCGCATCTGGACCGATCCGCAATCGCTCGACCCCGCCCGCAAATCCGCCCGCGTCACCCGTGAAATTGCCGAACGCCTCGCCGCCGTATCCCGCGCGCTGGAAGCCGGGCACCAGCGCGAAACCGTCGCCTTGTTCCTGATGCGCTGCCTGTTCACCATGTTTGCCGAGGATTGCGGCCTGCTCCCGCCGGACGCCTTCAAGACCATCCTCCGCCGCTGCGAAGCTGACCCGGACCTGCTCGCCCCCACGATTGGCCAGCTATGGGAAGCGATGGACAAGGGCGGGGTCGCGCTCGCCATTCATGCCCGCGTGCCGCGCTTCAATGGCGAGTTTTTCAAGGATCAAACCGTCCTGCCGCTCGGTCGGGAGGAAATCGGCGAACTCTGCCGGGCCGCCGAATATAACTGGCGTGAGGTCGATCCCTCGATTTTCGGCACCTTGCTCGAACAAGCGCTCGACCCCGCCGAACGCCGCTCGCTCGGTGCCCATTACACCCCGCGCGCCTATGTCGAGCGGCTGGTGGTCGCCACCATGATCGAACCCTTGCGCGCCGAATGGGTCGAGGTGCTGGCCACCGCCGAACGCCAGCGCACCGAAGGCCGCGATGAAATCGCCATCGCCACCGTTGCCGCCTTTGCCGAAAAACTCTGCCGCACCCGCGTGCTCGACCCCGCATGCGGCACCGGCAACTTCCTTTACGTGGCCCTCGAACTCCTCAAACGCCTGGAGGGCGAGGTGCTGGATACGCTGGCCAGCCTGGGCGGGCAGGAAGCCCTCGCCCTCGCCTCGCACACGGTCGATCCGCACCAGTTTCTCGGCCTGGAAGCCAACCCGCGCGCCGCCGGCATCGCCGAACTGGTGCTCTGGATCGGGCATCTGCAATGGCATTTCCGCACCCATGACGGCATGCCCGGCGAGCCGATCCTTCAAGCGTTCCGCAACATCAAGGTTGCCGATGCGGTGCTCGACCCTAAAACCCACCGCCGCCCTTCATGGCCGGCAGCGGAATACATCATCGGCAATCCGCCCTTCATCGGCGGCAAGGACATCCGTGCCCGGCTGGGCAGTGACTACGCCGAAGCCCTATGGTCCGCCCATCCGCTCATGAACAATGCGGCCGATTTCGTGATGTATTGGTGGGATCACGCCGCCGAACTGCTGACCGCCAAGGGCAGCGTGCTCCGCCGCTTCGGCTTCGTCACCACCAATTCCATCACCCAGACTTTTCAGCGCCGTTGCATCGAACGCCACCTTGCCGCGAAAGCGCCCATCTCGATCACCATGGCGATCGCCGATCACCCCTGGACCAAGGCAACCAAAGACGCCGCCGCCGTCCGCATCGCCATGACCGTTGCCGAAGCTGGCAAGCGGGATGGCGTGCTGTTCACCGTAACGGCTGAAACCGGCCTCGATACCGATGCGCCGGACATCGCTCTCGCAGCGCAATCCGGGCCGATCAATGCGGATTTGACCATTGGGGTCCCTGTCGGCGATGCAAAGCCCCTGCTTGCCACTGAGGGCTTGTGTTCGCGAGGCATGGCGCTGCATGGCGCTGGCTTCATCGTCACGCCGGAGCAAGCCGTGCACCTCGGCCTAGGCCGCCGTGCTGGCCTCGATCAGCACATCAGGGAATATCGCAATGGTCGCGATCTGACAGCCCGGCCGCGTGGTGTCATGGTGATTGATCTATTCGGTCTATCTACCGACGACGTCCGCCGCCGTTTTCCGGAGGTCTATCAGCATCTTTTGACGACGGTGAAGCCAGAGCGTGACCAGAATAATCGCGTCACCTATGCCGAAAACTGGTGGTTATTTGGCGAACCGCGCAAGGATTTGCGGCCTGCTCTTGTGCGCTTGCCGCGCTACATCGCCACGGTCGAAACCGCGAAGCATCGGATTTTCCAGTTTCTCGACGCTTCCGTGCTGCCTGACAACAAGTTGGTTGCCATCGGGATGGCTGATGCTTTTAATCTCGGTGTCCTGCAATCGTCGATCCATCATAATTGGGCTTCGGCGGCGGGGGGGCTTCTAGAAGATCGACCCGTCTACGTGAAATCCGCGTGCTTCGATCCGTTCCCCTTCCCCGATCCGCCTGACGCGATCCGGTGCGACATCGCCGCCATCGCCGAAGACCTCGACGCGCTCCGCAAGC
>NZ_JBMFGY010000010.1:2384-17031 GCF_049977125.1 Acidiphilium sp.
AGGCGGGCCGAGGAAGCGCGCGGCATCGTCCGCTGGCTCCGCCCCGATTATCAGATCCCCCGCTACGGCCGCCCGGATGAAAAACTCGACCTCGCCGGCGGCGATCTCCGCCCCGAACGCACCGAAGCCACCCGCAACGCCTTCCCCGCCGATGAGGTCGCGCAAACCGCCGTCATCATGGCCGCCCTCGCCACCGCCCCCGCCGGCATCGCCGCCGCCGATCTCGCACTACGGTTCAAAGGCCGCGCGCTCCGCCCGAAAGTCGATTCAGTGCTCGCCGGCCTGGTCCGCCTTGGCGTGGTCGGGACCGCCGGGCGCGGGGTCTATCGACTGAATCTCGCTGCGTAAACAAGCCACTGCTTAAGTATGGAACCTATCCGCTTGTCTTCGGACGACCGCAAATCACACCCTGCCAACGCACCATGATTGCCGCTCACGGCCCCTTAAAAAGGGGAAGGCGCGGATTGATTAGCGCCGCGCGCGTGTCTGGTGCCACAAAAATGACCACGACGCAAATCGCACCAAGCATAATCCGGACAGTTATGTCCGAATTATGCTTGCCTAGCGACCGTTTTGGGCGCATCTTAGGATTGTGAGAGTCGATGATCTAATCCGGGCGATCGAACGATACGCCGCCCGCAATAGCGTCACGTACCGGGCGGAATCGGGGAAAGGAAGTCATCGGAAGATTTGGCTTGGCGGTTGCCGCAGCGTGGTGCCAATCCATCGGGGAGACCTACCGATCGGAACTTATAAAGCAATTTTGCGGCAACTGGGCATTTCGGAATCTGACTTGAAGGACTGAATCATGAGGTTTGCATATCCAATCGAGATCGATGAAGCGGCGGACGGGATCACGGTCGCTTTTCCGGACGTGCCGGAAGCCATCACCGCTGGTGTAACACGCGCCGAAGCCATCGAGCGGGCGGCGGATACGCTGGTATCTGCTTTGTCTTTTTATGTCGAGGAAGGCGAGCCTCTGCCGCGACCTTCGCCCGCGAAGGGCCGCCCCATGATTTCAGTGACCGCCTTGGAAGCGGCGAAGCTCGCCTTGCATGACGCGATGACCGAGGCCGGTCTATCGAAGGTCGAACTTGCGCGACGCATGGGCAAGGATGAACGCGCGATCCGTCGCCTGCTCGACCCTTTGCACCGCAGCCACATCGGCGAGGTCGAGACCGCCTTGCGCGGGCTTGGCAAACGGGTCGAGGTTTCGGTCATGCAAGCGGCCTGAATATCGCCGAACTCTGTCGCGTCTAAACTTTGGGTCCCTCCCCTGCCAGTATACTCTGGGGGCATTTCAATCCCGCAATGACCGGCTAGGCGCAGACTAGCAAAACCTGTCCGCAGTGTCCGCACTGTCAGCACGATAACCGATTGCGTCGCTTGGTCGATTTAAGTGACCAGTACGCGCGCGTGCGCGCGTATTGCGTAGCCAATGCCGAATTCATTGATTTTTAACCACCAGATCAGCGACGCATGAACCACCATCGTCTTATCACGAGACTGTGACTCCGGATGCCAGACGGCGCGCGCGGGGTCCGCTGGGGGTCCGCTATTTTTTCAGGGGTCTGATGACATCCCGAAAATATCTCATAAGACATTGAAAAATATGGTGCCGACACCCGGGATTGAACCGGGGACCTACTGATTACGAATCAGTTGCTCTACCGCTGAGCTATGTCGGCCACGCGACCGCTATAGCGAGAGTGTTCCCCGGTCGCAACCCGGCGGGTCAAGCGGCGGCTACAGCGCTTTCACCAGACAGAATATGCCTGAGCGCATCGACCAGATCATCCATCATCGCCTCGGTATGCTTCGGGCCGGGGGTGAAGCGCAAGCGCTCGGTGCCGGCGGCGACGGTCGGATAATTGATCGGGGTGGCATACATGCCGAACTCGCGGATCAAGCGCATCGAAACCTCGGTGGCGCGGGCGGCGTTGCCGATCATCAAGGGGACGATGTGGCTTGCCGATCGCAGGCGCGGCAGCCCGGCGGCATCAAATTTCGCCTTCAGCATCTCGGCGCGGGCGAACAGGGTATCGCGGCGTGCCTGATCGATCTTCAGGCGGCGGATCGAGGCGAGGGCGGCGGCGACGGTCGGCGGCGGCAGGGCGGTGGTGAAGATGAAGCCGGCCGCGGTCGACCGGATATAGTCGATCACGCTGGAATCGCCCGCGACATAACCGCCATGGCAACCATAGGCCTTTGCCAGCGTTCCCTCGATGATCGTCAGGCGATGGGCCACGCCGTCACGCTCGGAGACGCCGCCACCATGCGGGCCGTACATGCCGACCGCGTGGACTTCGTCGAGATAAGTGATGGCGTTGTATTTATCGGCGAGGTCGCAGATTGCCCCGATCGGCGCGATGTCGCCATCCATCGAATACACGCTCTCGAACGCCACCATCTTCGGAGCATCCGGCGGCGCTTCTGCGAGCAGGCGTTCGAGATCGGCGAGATCATTGTGCTTGAACACATGCACCGTCGAGGATTTGCCGCCCTTGATGCCGACGATCATGGAATTATGGTTTTGAGCGTCGGAAAACACATGCCAGTCGGGCAGCGCATTCAGGATCGAGCCGAGAGTCGCCTGGTTCGACACATAGCCCGAGGTGAACAACAGCGCCGCGTCCTTGCCATGCAAGGAGGCGAGTTCGGCTTCAAGGGCAACGTGGATTGGCGACGAGCCGGCGATGTTGCGGGTTCCGCCGGCACCGGCGCCCATGGTGCGGGCGGCTTCGATCGAGGCGTCGATCACCTCGGGGTCGGTCCCCATTGCCAGATAGTCGTTCGAGGACCAGACAAGGATGTCCTCCGTCCTGCCATCCATTGTGACCCGATAATACGGAAAGCGATCCGCGAGTTTCTCAAGCGCAACGAAGCGCCGGTAACGCCCCGCTGCGCGGATCTCTGCCAAAGCCTTGTCGCATTGGGCGATAAACTTGTGATCACGATTCATTGTCTGCTCCTGGCGTACGACCGATATGTGTAATGCTAAGTTTACACCACGGCAAGAAGATAATGAACGGCGACCAGCGGCGAACGTCAAGTGTTATATTCCAAATCCGTGATGATTTGGCCGGCCGACCCGATCACATCGTAAAGAGGCGCAGGTTCAGCGGCCCAGCATGGCCATCATTTCGGTCCATTCCCGCTTCGACAGGCCGGATGACGCCGGCTCGACCGCCTCACCGTCGAGCATCCGGCGCAGCACCGCCAACATGGTTGCGGAAAAAATGGCCGCACCCAGCCGATACTCCTCGAATGCGCGGCAACTCGCCGGCACCCAGGCGCGGGTCATGCTCAGCATGGCCTCGGCGTAGACCCTGATTTCGTATTGCGCATGCGGGTCGGCGCGCAGGGAAAGGAAGTGGAACAGGTTGTGCAGGTTGGTCTTCCAGTACCATTGCGTATAGGTGTTCAGCGTCAGGTTCATGCGGGCGAGTTCCCGCGCCAGACCGTGCCGCGCTGGGTCGGTGCCGGTTTCGTTGAGCATGAATTCATAATGCGCATAGTTCCGGTCGGCATCATCGCGCAACAGCGTGAGCACGTCCGCGGCTTCGCGGCCGTCCAGAATCTCACCTCTGCCCTGTCGGTTGCTGGCCGATTGCGTGGCCAGATGCTCCGGTGCCGGAATGTAGAACTCGCGGTCCATCACCGAGTAACGAGCGGAATATTCATTCACACTCGCGGTCCGGTGCCGGATCCATTGTCGGGCGACGAAAATCGGCAGTTTCACATGGAACTTGATCTCGCACATCTCGAACGGGGTTGAATGGCGGTGGCGCATCAGATAGCGGATCAGCCCCTCATCCTCGCTGACCTTGCGGGTGCCGCGGCCGTAGGATACCCGCGCGGCCTGAACCACCGCCGCATCGTCACCCATGTAATCGATCACCCGCAGGAAGCCGTGGTCGAGCACCGGCACCGCGGTGAACAGCATCGCCTCCAACGCCGGCACCGTGGCGCGGCGGGTCGAGGCGACCTGGGCGCGCGCGGCGTCGATCTCGGCGTGGTCAGTTTCGGTGAGGTTCATCATGGTCCCTTTCGCAGCGCGCCCATATCGCCTATATCGATGGAGCCGGGCAACCGGCTATGGCGATAAACGGTGCGTGGAATAAGTGTTGTGGACCCGGGGGCAGTACCCGGCGCCTCCACCAAATTCCGCCTTCAGGGGCGGATCACGGGGGCGAAACAGGCTCGACACGCACGGTAAAGACCCATCTTTCGCTCGGCATTGTACCGCCGTTATCGGGCTATATCACAGGTGCCAACGATAATTTCGAGGCATTCGCTGTCGCTGCATAAGCGATAAGCGCGGTTCGGGGGGCACCGGGCAACAGAAGCCCCCCACTTCCTGCCGTGATGGTCCTGGTTGGCAATCGCCGATCTCGGTGCAGATCGAGCAAAAAAAAGGCCGGTCATTAGACCGGCCAGCATCATTCAGATGCAATATAAAGAGGCTCCCTAAACTTGGCGGCTGGCACCAATGGGAAGCGATTGGCCGATTTCGACCTGTCGAATTCCCGTAAGCGCCACCAGCGAGAGATGGCGGATTTTTTACAATCGAGCAAGACCCTTTCGCCGCAGACCGGGCGGATTGAAAGAAAAAATGTGTTACATGCCGAGATAGCCAGATTAATTTATGATATATTCGTAAATTATCCGAAGCGGCCGAGTACCGCGAAGCCGAGACTCATGCCGCCGAGCAGCAGATCGACCGCGATCAAGCGGGTCAGCCGGCGGGTGGCGGCGTCAATGACCGCCGCGTCGCCGGATGCCTCGCCATCCCGCAGGAGGAGCCGTGCGCCGAACCAGGCGATCAGCAGAACGACAGCCATGGCGATTCCAGCGGTCTGCATCGCGTTCACCGCCCAGGGCCAGGCACCGGGTTGGCCGAATTGCAGAAATCCGAGCGCCCAGCCCGACGCCAGGGTAATCGGCATCGCGAACAGGCAGGCGCGCAACAGCGGCGTGGCCACAGTGCCCAGCAGCAGAAATCCGCCGAGGCATCCGGTCCAGCCGGCGAACCCCGCCAGATGAACGGCCAGCAGCAGGGAAATTTCCACAGCCACCCCGCGGCTCAGCCCAGCATGGTGATGATGCGCGCGGCCAGTGCCGCGATTTCGCTCCCGGCGACGCTACCGGGCGCGGTTTCCGAGATCCCCAGCCCGTCGGCGAAGGCATTCGCGAACCCTGCGCGATTGCCCAAGGCATCTTCAAGCATCACCAGCCGGCGGGCGGCAATTTCCGCCTCCATCCGGCGGCGCAGTTTCGAGGCCGCCGGCGCGCGGTTGAACAGCAACGCAACGGCGCGCCGTTCTTCGGCGGCCAGTTTCAGTGTGCCCTCTGCTGCCCATAGATCAGGCGGCGTCGGGTTGAGCGGGATCAATACCAGATCCGCGCCGCGGATCGCGCGTCGCGCATCGGAATCGAGCACCGGCGGCGTGTCGATCAAAATGATGTCGTGCGCCCGCCGCATGGTCTCCAGCGCCCCGGCCAGCCGCCAGCCCGACACCGTCTCGACGGTCAGATCAACTTGAACTTTCGGATTAGCCGCGCGCAACCGACCCCAGGCGGACAGCGACCCCTGTGGATCGATATCGAGCAGCCCGACCCTGCGCCCATCCGCCAGTGCCACGCCGAGCTGGGCCGCCACCATCGTTTTGCCGGCCCCGCCTTTTTGCTGGGCCACCGCAATCACCTTGACCATCGAAGCCTCCGGTTGCAGATCGAGTCTAGCAAATCCTGAACCGAATGTCCCACATACGCGGTATGGAAACGCTGTTCACCACCGATGAAATGAACCGGATCGATCAGGCGAGCGCCCACAGCGGTGTGCCAACCCTTGATCTGATGGAACAGGCGGGGACCGCGGTCGCCCGCGCCGTCGCAAGGCGCTACCGTCCATGCAGGGTTCTGGTCCTGGCGGGACCCGGAAACAACGGCGGTGACGGCTATGTCGCGGCACGTCTCCTGATGCAGCGCGGCTGGTCGATCGCCGTCGCGCCGATCGCGCCGCCGCGCCCGGACAGTGATGCCGCGGTCGCCGCAGCCCGATGGCGCGGCGTGACGGTGGCGCCTGACATCGAACGCGTGCGCGCGGCCGATCTGGTGATCGACGCGGTGCTGGGTGCCGGCCTCACCCGCGACCTCGGCGCCGATCTGGGCGCGCTGCTTGGCGCGGCGCGTCGGCTGGTGGCGATCGACATTCCCAGCGGCATCGATGGCACGACCGGCGCGATCCGAGGCCACGCCGCGGTGGCAGATCTGACCATCACCTTCGTCGCGCGCAAGCCGGGTCATCTGCTGTTGCCCGGCCGAACGCACTGTGGTGCCATTATATGCGCGGATATCGGCATGCCCGCTGCCGCAATCGCCACGGTGAGGCCATCGCTCTGGCGCAACACGCCGTCACTATGGCGTTTGCCGCGCGTGGCGCGCGCGGGTCAGAAATACGATCGTGGCCTCCTGACGATTCTGGCAGGCCCGATGTCAGGTGCGGCGATTCTGGCAGCAAACGGCGCCCGTCGCGCCGGCGCTGGGCTGGTTACGCTGGTTGGCGCGGCCGCGATCATCGGGGCGCCGCCAGGAATTATGAGCAGTTCACACTCGTTATCCGAACTCCTGGCCGATCACCGTCGCCGGGTCTGGCTCTGCGGCCCCGGCCTCGGCGTGGCGCCGGCCGGTGAAGCGCTCGACGCATTGGTCGCGGCGCGCCGCGTCATCGTCGCCGACGCGGATGCGTTGACCGCCTGTGCCGATCGTCCGGCGCGGTTGCGCGGTGTCGCGGTGGTCACCCCGCATGAGGGCGAATTTCGGCGGGTGTTTCCAGAACTCGCCGGCGACAAACTCACCCGCGCCCGGGCGGCCGCCGTGGCGATCGGCGCCGTCGTGGTGCTCAAGGGTGCCGATACCGTGATCGCCGCACCGGACGGACGCGCTGCGATCAACGACAACGCGCCGGCTGATCTGGCCACGGCGGGGTCGGGCGACACGCTCGCCGGCATCATCGCTGGATTGCTGACCCAGAATATGGCGCCGTTCGCGGCGGCTTGCGCCGGGGTCTGGCTGCATGGCGCGGCGGCACGGCGGATTGGCGTCGGTCTGATCGCCGAAGATCTGGCGGATGCGTTGCCCGCGGTACTTCGAACCCTGCGAGAGGGCGATAATACGACTTAAGATCGATGGTATGACGCGATCTGTTAACTTATTATTAGGGAATGTTGATTATTCTCATGCTCATGATCGCAGCAGCATCGTTTTCGGCTTTCGCCGCCCCTATCGGGCCCTCAAGTCTCGGAATTCCGCCCATGCGCATGGCGCCGGTCGGTACGCCGCCGGCCTCGCCCAGTACGCCGCCAGCAACGACCCCGCCGGCCAATGGCGCAATGCCCCGCGGGTCTCTTCTCAACATGTCGGTTTGATCCCGTCCGGCTGATCATTGTTGCGGGATGTGGGCACGCGGGAGCCTGGCTGATATTTCCGCGCTTGCTTTTGGCCGCCGGCTCAGTCAATGAAGAGGTATTCGAACTCCCACGCGGGAGAGAGTGATGCGAGGGGAGCCAACCCCTAACTTCGCATCATCGCCGAAGGCGCAACCGGCCCCCGGAAACGCTCAGGCACAAAGGACCGCGTGGAAAAACGAATCTCTGGAAAGCCGGCGCGATGCGCCGCACCGACGGCGTAAGGACCGGAGTAACCCCGTTCCGAATCTCTCAGGTTCCGCGACAGAGGGGGGTCAGTCTGGACGGTTCTGTACCCGTCCGCTGGATGCGCGGGGGATTCTTGACCTTTGGCCGATCATGATACGTTGAACCAACCGTTGACGGTGCCACTCGATGCGTTGCACCGAAGTCTCGGCGCCCGAATGGTGGATTTCGCGGGCTATGCCATGCCGGTGCAGTATGAGGGCATCATCGCCGAACATCTGCATTGTCGCAGCCATGCGGCCTTGTTCGACGTGTCACATATGGGACAGGCGCGCCTGTCCGGCCCCGGCGCTGCCCTTGCGCTCGAACGGATCGTCACCGGTGATATCACCGGGCTGAAACCGGGTCGCCAGCGCTACACGCTGCTGATGAACGAGGCGGGCGGCATCGTCGATGATCTGATGGTGGCGAATTTGGGTGATCACCTCCTTCTGGTGCTGAACGCCGGGCGCAAAACCATCGATGCGACCCATATCGCGGCGCATCTGCCGCCGGATGTCACCCTGTCGACCCAGTTCGACCGCGCCTTGCTCGCTCTGCAAGGTCCGGATGCTGCGGCGGTTCTGCAATCACTGATCCCCGAAACCGCCACCATGCGCTTCATGGACGCCATTGCCGTCAGCGCGTTGGGGACCCGCCTGACGATCACCCGTTCCGGCTATACCGGTGAGGACGGTTTTGAGATCGGCCTGCCGGCCAGCCATGCCGAGGCGCTGGCCACCGCGCTGCTCGACGATCCGCGGGTGAAACCGGCCGGCCTCGGCGCGCGCGATTCGCTCCGGCTCGAAGCGGGTTTGCCTCTTTATGGCAACGATATCGACGACCATCGAAATCCGATCGAGGCGGGGCTCGGCTTCGCCATCGGCAAGCGGCGCAAGATGACCTGGGATTTTCTCGGCGGTGCCGCCGTGCGCGCGATCCACGATCGGGGTCCCCGCGAAATGCTGGTCGGTTTGCGGGCCGAGGGGCGTGTGCCGGTGCGCCACGATGCCGAATTGTTCGATCACAATGGTGTTGCCGTCGGCCGGGTCACCTCCGGCACCTTCGCCCCCAGTCTCGATGCGCCGATCGCGCTCGGCTACGTCCGTGCCGATAGTGCTGCGGATGGGGTATCGCTGCGCGCCGTCCTGCGCGGCCGCAATATTCCGATGCTGGTAACGCCACTGCCCTTCATTCCCCACCGCTACGTCCGCTGAAAGGCCCCCGATCATGACCGAAACCCGCTTCACCAAGGACCACGAATGGGCCCGCCTCGAGGGCGACATCGCAACCATCGGGATCACCGATCATGCGCAATCCGCCCTCGGCGATGTCGTGTTCGTCGAACTGCCGGAACCGGGGCGACATGTCGATGCGGCGGAGGCCTGCGCCGTGGTCGAGAGCGTCAAGGCGGCGTCGGACGTCTATGCCCCGCTGGCCGGCACCGTGACCGAGCTCAACGCGGCCCTCGCCGAGGATCCGGCGGCGGTGAACAAGGATGCCGAGGCCGGTGCCTGGTTCTTCAAGCTCCGCCTCGATGACCCCGCCGCGTTCGGCGCGCTGCTCTCCGCCGATGACTATCGGGCCTTCGTGCAATCGCTTTGATCGGAGTGCCATCATGCCGGACAATCTGACTGCTTTCGACGCGATCTCCGCCCAGGATCGTTTCGCCAACCGCCATATCGGGCCAAATGCCGATGAACGCACCGCCATGCTGCGCACCCTGGGCGATGCCTCGATCGAGGCATTGATTGCGCGCACCGTGCCAGGCGCGATCCTGAGCACGCAACCGCTCGATCTGCCGGCGGCGCTCACCGAAGGTGAAATCCTCGATGACCTGCGGCGCTACGCGGCGCAGAATCAGGTCAAGCGCAGCCTGATCGGTCTCGGCTATCACGGCACGGTGACACCGCTGGTGATCCTGCGCAATGTGCTGGAGAACCCCGGCTGGTACACCGCCTACACGCCCTATCAGGCTGAAATCGCGCAGGGCCGGCTGGAGGCGCTGCTCAATTTCCAGACCATGACGGCCGAACTCGCGGGCATGGACATCGCCAATGCCTCGCTGCTCGACGAAGCCACCGCCGCCGCCGAAGGCGTGGCGCTGGCCCATGCGGTGCACAAGGGTAAATCCACCGTGATCGCCGTGGCGAGCGATGTGCATCCGCAGACCCGCGCGGTCATCGCCACCCGCGCCGCGCCGCTTGGGTGGAGCATCGCTGACATCGAACCCGGCGATACCGCCGCGATCGGCGCGGCACAACCTTTCGCAATGGTGCTGCAATATCCCGGCACCACCGGGGCGGTGCGCGATCTGTCCGCCGAAATTGCCGCGTCCCATGCCGCCGGCGCGCTGGCCATCGTCGCCGCCGACCCGCTCTCGCTCGCCCTGCTGAGGCCGCCTGGCGAGATGGGGGCCGATATCGTGGTGGGCTCGACCCAGCGGTTCGGCGTGCCGATGGGGTTCGGTGGCCCCCACGCGGCCTATTTCGCGACGCGCGATCAGCTGAAACGCCATATGGCGGGGCGCCTCGTCGGCGTTTCGATCGATGCCGCTGGCGCACCCGCGATGCGGCTTGCGCTGCAAACCCGCGAGCAGCATATCCGCCGCGAAAAGGCGACGTCGAATATCTGCACCGCGCAGGTTCTGCTCGCGATTATCGCGGGATTTTATGGCGTGTGGCATGGGCCGGAGGGGCTGAACCGGATTGCCGCGCGCATCCACCTCGCGGCCCGCCTCCTCGCGGGCGCCGCGGCGGGTGCGGGCATTCCACTGCGCCATGCGGTTTTTTTCGACACGATCGCGCTGGAAACCGGATCGCAGACCGAGGCGATCATGGCGCGCGCCCTCGATGGCGGCTTCAACCTGCGCCGGATCGACGCCACCGGCATCGCCATTGCGCTCGATGAGGCGATCACCCAGCCGGAACTCGCGGCGCTTGCCGCCGTTCTCGGCGGCGAGGCCGCGGCGATGGCCACGCCGCTCGGGCCGTTCCGCCGCCGCAGCGCCTTCATGACCGCCGCGGTGTTCCATGCCCATCGCTCCGAACACGCGATGCTGCGCTATCTCAAACGCCTCGAAGACAAGGACATCGCACTCAACCGCAGCATGATACCGCTCGGTTCCTGCACGATGAAACTCAACGCGACCGCCGAGATGATTCCAATCACCTGGCGTGCCTTCGCCGACATCCACCCGTTCGCGCCGCCCGACCAGACCCGCGGCTATGCCGCGCTGATCGACCACCTTGGCCGTGACCTTGCCCGGATCACCGGCTTTGCCGCGGTATCGCTGCAACCCAATTCCGGGGCGCAGGGCGAATACGCCGGCATGCTCTGCATCCGCGCGTATCACGCCGCCCGGGGCCAGGGTGAGCGGACGATCTGCCTGATCCCGTCATCCGCCCATGGCACCAACCCCGCTTCGGCCACCATGGCCGGGTACCGTGTCGTCGTGGTCGGCTGTGACAAGGACGGCAACATCGACCTCGCCGATCTCGACGCCAAGATCAGCCTGCATGGCGAACGGCTTGCCGCGCTGATGATCACCTACCCCTCGACCCATGGCGTGTTCGAGTCGAGCGTGCGCACCATCTGCGAGCGCGTCCATGCCGCTGGCGGGCAAGTATATATGGACGGTGCGAACATGAACGCGCAGGTCGGCCTCACCAGCCCGGCCGCGATCGGTGCCGATGTCTGTCATCTCAACCTGCACAAAACCTTCTGCATCCCGCATGGCGGCGGGGGGCCGGGCGTCGGCCCGATCGGGGTTGCCGCGCATCTTGTCCCGCATTTGCCCAATCATCCGATGCGCGCGGACGCCGGCCCCGCCACCGGCTACGGTCCGGTCGCCGCCGCACCGTTTGGCAGCGCCTCGATCCTGCCGATCCCCTATGCCTATATCCGCTTGATGGGACCGGATGGGCTGCGCGAAGCGACCCAGATCGCCATCCTCAACGCGAATTATATCGCGCACCGCCTGGCCCCGCATTTTCCAATACTCTACACCGGCGCCGGCGGCACGGTCGCGCATGAGTGCATCATCGATTGCCGGCAGTTTCAGGCCGATACCGGCGTCGTCGTGGAAGACATCGCCAAGCGGCTGCAAGATTACGGTTTCCACGCGCCCACCATGTCATGGCCGGTGCCGGGCACGCTGATGATCGAACCGACCGAAAGCGAGTCGAAGGCCGAGATCGACCGGTTTTGCGATGCGATGATCGAAATTCGCGCGGAAATCGCAAGCATCGCCGCCGGGACTCTGCCGCGCGACGACAATATGCTGAAACACGCGCCCCACACCGCCGCCGAGGTCATGGCCACGGTATGGTCTCATGCCTATACGCGCGAACAGGCGGCATTTCCGCTGCCGTTCGTTCATGCCGGCAAATACTGGCCGCCGGTCAAACGCGTTGATAATGCCTATGGCGATCGCAACCTGGTATGCAGTTGCGCGCCACTCTCCGCCTATGCCGAAGCCGCCGATTAGGGCGATAGGCGATTAGGTTGACGCGGAAGCGGCGACATCATCGCATGAAATCGCTCGAAAAACATGGAGCTGGAGCGTTACGCTGAAAGCATGACGCCCCAGGATCGATCGATCGGGCTGAACTCAGCTGCCCAGCGGTGTCGCGCTGTCGGGTCGGTTGCCGAACAGGGCCGAGCCGACGCGGACCTGCGTGGCACCGCAGGCGATCGCGGTTTCGAAATCGTCGGACATGCCGATCGAGCGGATCGGCAGGCCGTGATGGTCAGCCATGGCGACGAGATCCCGGAAATAGGGCGCGGGGTCGGCGCCGAGCGGCGGGATCGCCATCAGACCCTGCAGCGCGGCGCCGAACCGGGCGCGCATGGCGCGGATGAACCCATCGGCCTCGGCGCGGGCGATGCCGGCCTTCTGGGGCTCGTCGCCGATGTTCACCTGCACCAGCAGATGCGGCAGATCGCCCTCCCGTTCGGCGGCGGCGGCGAGGGCATCGGCGAGTTTCGGACGATCGAGGGTTTCGATCTGGTCGAACAGCAAAACAGCGTCGCGCACCTTATTGGTCTGGAGCGGTCCGATCAGGTGCAGATCGATCGCCGGATGGGCGATGCGCAGCGGGGTGAATTTCAGCGCGGCCTCCTGCACCCGGTTTTCACCGAACACCAGCTGCCCGGCAGCGATCATCGCCTCAACCATCGCGGCCGGTTTGGTTTTCGATACCGCGATCAATTCCACGCGGCGCCCACCGGCGGCACGGGCGATGCGGGACCGCACGTCAGCCAGGGTTGCAGCCAGGGTTGCAGCGACGTCGGGACTCGTCGGATCATGGGTCATGGACCAACAACTGATCAGCCTGGCCCGTGCGGTCAAGCGCCGGCGCCGCGCACCCGGTGCAACGCTATGGCTGTTCACCGATGCCGCGCGGCAACCCGATGTTCTGGCGATCATTGCCCGCCTGCCGCGCGATGTCTGCGGCGTCGTGTTTCGCCATGACGGTGCCGCGGATCGCGCGGATCTCGCGCTTCGCGTTGCGGCGCTGTGCCGGGCGCGACGCTTGCCGCTGGTCGTCGCGGGGGATTGGCGATTGGCGGCGGCCTGCCGTGCCGGGTTGCATCTGCGCGGCGGGGTGCGGCCCCGCACGGGCTACCGTGGCGGCGTCACCACGGCTTCAGCGCATGATCCAGCGCAACGCAGGGCCGCAATTCGGGCGCGGGTGACAATGATCTTTGTCTCGCCCGCTTTTGCCACCGCGAGCCATGCCGGGCAGCGCGCTCTGGGATCGTGCCGCTGGGCGGCGCTGGCGCGCGATCACGCCACGCCGATGTTGGCACTCGGCGGCATCAACGGCGGCACCGGCCGCCGGATCGGCCGGCATGGTGCCGGGTTTGGCGTGATCGAGGCGCTGTCATCACTGTGACATATACTGTTGCGCCGAAACAACAACGGGTCGAAATAACCCCTTCGACCCATCGCGCATATTGCTTCGCGTCCTGGAAATGTCTTTTATCCGTCTTGCGCCGAAGACCAAGCCAGTCACGGCAAAATCATCGTTCGGTGGAAACCGTCATCGAACACGATGAAAGACGAGACGTTAACAGGGTTCACGCCGGCTAACCGGCAACATGGAGGACTACATGCGCAAATTCCTACTGGCCTCAGTGGCCATGCTGGGCATGGTGGCCGGAGCCACCGGTGCCGCGCACGCACAGGCAGCCAAGCCGCCGGCACCCGGCACGCTGGTGGTTCATTTGAACGGCCTGTTGAACGATCAGATCAACGACATCGGTTCGACCGCCAATAACGTCGGCGGCTACAAGCTGAACCCGATCGGCATGTCCGGCTTCCTGCGTCTGTATCCGGGTTTCGATGCGCAGACCGAGGGTGGGCTGCAATATGGCGTCGCGGTTGAACTGCGCACGGCCTACACCGCCGCGGGCCAGGGTATTGACGAGAATGGCTCGGCTGGCACGGCCACCGAAGGTCTCGTGATCCGCCGCGCCTATGGCTATGCCGGCACCAAGGACGCTGGATTTGTCCGTGTCGGCCAGACCGACGGTATCTGGTGGCTGCTGGCGACCGGCGAATATTTCAACTACGGCGACGGTAACGCCTGGGATTCCGACGGCGGCGTCGGCTCCGCGGTGCCGTCGGTGACCGCGCCGTCCGGCCTGTTCACCTCGGCTGGTGCGCTCTACACCACCAATAAGATCGTTTATATCTCGCCTGACATTGCGGGCTTCCAGGCCGGCATCGATTTCGAGCCGAATTCGAACGGGTTCAAGGAAGGCGAGGTTTGCGCCGTCGCTGGCCCTGGCTGCGCGACGCTCGCCGCCGCTCCCGGGGGCATCAGCAATTCCCGTCGCAAGAACACCGCGACGCTTGGGGTTGAATATACCGGCGAATTCGACGCTATTGGCGTGAAATTGAACGCCGATTACCTGAAATCCTCGCCGATTGGCACAAGCGGGCC
>NZ_JBMFGY010000010.1:17131-40630 GCF_049977125.1 Acidiphilium sp.
GCGTGAAATTGAACGCCGATTACCTGAAATCCTCGCCGATTGGCACAAGCGGGCCTCTGTCCACGACCACAATCACGACCACTGGTGTTTCTGATGGTTTCCTGACCGGCAAATCAACGACGTCGGTTTCCGACCTTCAGTATAAGGGCATGGGCATCGGCATGGTCGGCGCGCAGGTCACCTACGGCGGCTTCCTGCTCGGCGGCAACATCAAGGACGGTCAGGTCAACAACGGTTATACCTTCCTGCTGCCCGGCCAGCGCGACCTGCTGTTCTACGAACTGACTGGCGAATACACTGCCGGCCCGTACACGATCGGCGTGCAATATTTCAACAATCAGTCGGCTGGCGCTCACTTGATCGGCAACGGTACCGGTCGGACCCAGACGAACTATGGTTTCGATGTCGGCGCCAACTACGCGATCAGCCCGAACCTCGGCGTCTATGCGATGTATCTCTACGGTCATCGTCACCAGGCCGGGTATGACTTCATCACCAACGCAACCAAATCCACCGCGTTCAACAATGTCCAGGCGCAGGCGCTCACCGCCGGTGCCCAGTTCAAATGGTAATCTGACCCGGTTGGTCGATTATCGGGGGCGGCGGAGCGATCCGCCGCCCTTTTTCATGGGCGATCCATCCCGATCTGCCCCGCGACCTTGGCACCGGGGCGCAGCACGGTTAAAGACCACCCCATCACCGGCCGGATGTTCCGGTCGGCCAAGCGGAGACGAATGTGCGCTTTCATGAGATTCCCGGCTCCAAGCCGTGGTTGCGGCCCATCCTGAAGTTTGCGGCGCTGGGGTCGGTCGTTGTTCTCGCCGCGTGCAGCAACGCTGAGCAATCGACACTGCCGAGCATGGAGACCGATCATGTGCCGCCGGCCATGGCCTCGGGCTCGAGCGGCGGGCTGGGTAATTTATTCACCCTCGGCGGCAAGAGCAGCGCACCTGCCGGCCAGACCGGCGTTGCCGTCAACGCCTATCTCTGGCGCGCCTCGCTCGACACGCTGAGTTTCATGCCGCTCGCCTCGGCCGATCCGTTCGCCGGCGTCATCATCACCGATTGGTATTCCCCGCCCGCGACGCCGAACGAGCGGTTCAAGGCCACCGCCTATATCCTCGGCAGCATGCTTTCGGCCAATGATTTGAAAGTCTCGATCTTCCGCCAGACCCGCCAGGGCGGCGACTGGGTGGACCAACCGGTCGATCCCGCCACCGCCAACGGCATCGAGGATCGCATCCTGGCGCGCGCCGCCCAACTCAAGGCGGCTGGGCAGTTGAACGGCTGAGAAGATGGACCAGAACCAGCGCGAACCAGCGTCCGATCACGCCTATGATTTCCGCGCCGCCGAACCGCGCTGGCAGGCGGCATGGGCGGCGTCAGGCTGTTTCGCGACGACCGATAAACCCGACCCCACGCGCCCGAAATGCTACGTGCTCGAAATGTTCCCCTACCCCTCGGGCAAAATCCACATCGGCCACGTCCGCAACTACGCGATCGGCGATGTCGTCGCCCGCGCCCGCCGCGCCCAGGGCTACGATGTCCTGCACCCGATGGGGTGGGACGCGTTCGGCCTGCCCGCCGAAAACGCCGCCCGCGAACGCGGCGTCGACCCCGCGCAATGGACGCGCGACAACATCGCCGCCATGCGCGACGATCTGAAGCGAGTCGGCCTCTCCTTCGACTGGTCGCGCGAATTCGCCACCTGCGACCCCGAATACTACGGCCAGCAGCAGAAACTCTTCCTCGATTTCTGGGCCGCCGGCCTCGCCTACCGCCGCGAATCCGCGGTCAACTGGGACCCGGTCGACCTCACCGTGCTCGCCAACGAACAGGTCATCGACGGGCGCGGCTGGAAATCCGGCGCCCTGGTCGAAAAGCGCAAGCTCCGCCAGTGGTTCTTCAAAATCACCGAATTCGCCGAAGACCTCCTCGCCGGGCTCGACACGCTGGACCGCTGGCCCGAACGGGTCCGCACCATGCAACGCAACTGGATCGGCCGCAGCGAAGGTGCCAACGTCACCTTCACCCTGAACACGCCCATCCACGACATCGACTCGGTCAAAGTCTACACCACCAGGCCCGACACGTTGTTCGGCATGAGCTTCCTCGCCATCGCGCCGGATCATCCGCTGGCGACCGCGGTTGCGGCCCAGAACGCAGAGGCCGCCGCCTTCATCGCCGAATGCCAGAGCGCCGGCACCTCCGAAGCCGCGATCGAGGCTGCCGAAAAACGCGGCTTCGATACCGGTCTCTGCGTCGAACACCCGTTCACCGACGCCACCTACCCGGTCTGGATCGCCAATTTCGTCCTGATGGACTACGGCACCGGCGCCATTTTCGGCTGCCCCGCGCACGACCAGCGCGACCTCGATTTCGCCCGCAAATACAACCTCGCCGTCACCGCCGTGGTCTCACCCAAAGGCAGCGAACCCGCCGAAATCGGCACCACGGCACTCACCGGCGACGGCGTCATCATCAACTCGGACTTCCTCACCGGGCTCGATGTCGCCGCCGCCAAGCGCCGCGTCATCGCCGAGCTGGAAAGCCGCAACATCGGCCAGGGCGTCGTCAACTGGCGCCTGCGCGACTGGGGCGTCTCGCGCCAGCGCGCCTGGGGCTGCCCGATCCCGGTGATCCATTGCGAACTCTGCGGCACCGTCCCCGTCCCCGCCAAAGACCTGCCGGTCCTGCTGCCCAACGACCTCCCGTTCGACCGTCCCGGCAACGCGCTCGACCATCACCCCACCTGGAAACACATCGCCTGCCCGCAGTGCGGCGCCCCCGCCCAGCGCGAGACCGACACGTTCGACACCTTCGTCGACAGCTCCTGGTATTTCGCCCGCTTCTGCGCCCCCCACGCCGCAACCCCGACCGATGCGGCGGCCACCCGGCACTGGATGCCGGTCGATCAATATATCGGCGGCATCGAACACGCGATCCTGCATCTGCTCTACGCCCGCTTCTTCACCCGCGCGATGCACCGCCTCGGCCATGTCGGGGTCGATGAACCCTTCGCCGGCCTGTTCACCCAGGGCATGGTCACCCACGAAAGCTACCGCACCGAAGACGGTCGCTGGCTCTACCCCGAGGAAGTGACCAAACACCCCGACGGCACCGCCACCGCCAACGGAAAGCGCGTCATCGTCGGGCCGAACGAAAAAATGTCGAAATCCCGCCGCAACACGGTCGATCCCAGCGTGGTGATCGAACGCTTCGGCGCCGATGCCGCCCGCTGGTTCACCTTGTCGGACAACCCGCCGGAACGCGACGTCGAATGGACCGAATCCGGCGCCCAGGGCGCCTTCCGCTTCATCCAGAAACTCCACCGCCTCGCCCGCACCATCGCCGACGCCCCTATCGACCCCACACCGCTCGATCACGCCGAAGCCGATGCCCGCAAACTCCGCCAGGCCACCCACCGCGCCATCGCCGGCGTCACCCAGGCAATCGACGATTTCGCCTTCAACGTCGCCATCGCCCGCCTCCACGAATTGAGCAACGCGATCACCGATGCCGAAACCCGCAGCGCCCCGGGCTTACCAGCCGCCCGCCGCGAAGCCATCACCGCCCTGATCCGCCTCGCCGCGCCGATCATCCCCCACGTCGCCGAAGACGCCCACGCCCTGCTCGAACCGAATGCCGGTCTGGTCGCGACCCTGCCCTGGCTCACCGCCGACCCCGACCTCGTCCGGCGCGACAGCGTCACCATGGCGGTGCAAATCATGGGCAAGCTGCGCGGCACTATCGACCTGCCGATCGGCGCGGATGCGCAAACCGCGATCGCCGCCGCCATGGCCGAGCCGAAAATCGCGCAGGCGCTCGCAGGGGCCACTATCGTCAAGCGCATCCATGTGCCGGATCGGATTTTGAATTTTGTTGTCCGCCCGTAGCCTCCTCGCGCTCCCTTGTGTGCTGGTGCTCGCCGGCTGCGGCCTGCATCCGCTATACGGTCCGCAGCACGGCCACGCCGCGACGATTGCGGCGCGACTGGATGAAATCGACATCGGCCTGATCGCCGACCGGCAGGGTCAGGTGATGCGCGAGGCGCTGGAGAGCGATCTGCAACGTGATGGCGCGCCAAGCTTCTATCGCTATCATCTCTCGGTCCAATACGGCATGTCGGTGCAGATCATCGGCATCCAGCCCGATAGTTCCAACACCCGCAACCGCTATTTCGGCAACGCCCATTGGGTGCTCAGTCCGGAAGGCAATCAGGGCGTCACCATCGCGCAGGGCAATGCCCAGGCGATGGATGCGGAAAACATCATCGACAACCAATATTTCGCCAATACGCTCGACAACGGCACGATGCGCCACCAACTCGCGCGCGAACTCGCCCATCAGATCACCACCCAGCTTGCCATCTATTTCCGAGCACACCCCGATCATGGCGCGTAAGCGGGGGTGAAGGTCGATGCCCGTCAGGCCGAGCGGTTCCTTGCCGATCCCGGTGCCACCCGTTTCGTCCTGATCTACGGACCCGATACCTCCCTGGTGACCGATCGCGCCCGCGCCCTGGCCAAACGCGTCGCGGGGTCGCTCGACGATCCGTTTCACCTCGCCGAACTCGATGCCGATCAGGCTGATCGTCTGCCGGAAGAAGCCACCGCCCAGGCCTTCGGCGGCGGCCGCAAAACCATCCTGATCCGCGACGTCGGCGACAAACAAGTCCCCTCCTTCGAAGCCGCCCTCGCCACCAAGGGCGACGCCCTGATCATCGCCACCGCCGGCGATCTGAACGGCCGCTCCAAACTCCGCATCCTGGCCGAAAAACACGGCGAGGCCGCCGCCATCGCCTGCTACATCCCGGATGCGTCCGCACGCGGCCCCGCCCTCGAAGCCGCCCTGCGCACCGCCGGCATCACCATCGCGCGCGACGCCCTCACCCTCGCCGCCGGCCGCCTCGGGGGCGAATCCGGCGCCCTGGCCGATGCCGCCGAACGCCTGATCCTCTACGCCGGCCCCAACGGCACCATCACGATTGCCGATATCGACGCCGTGCTGGACGACCAGGGCACCGCCTCGATGATCGATGCGATCGACGCGGCCTTGTCGGGTAACCCACGCGCCGCCGACCATGCCATCGGCCTTGCCATCGACGAGGGGGCCTCGCCGGTCGCCGTGCTGCGCGTGCTGCTGACCGAACTCTCGGGATTACGCCTGGTGGCCGAAGCCATCGCCAAGGGTAGCAACCCGCGTGACGCGGTCGGCCTCCGTCGCCCGCCGGTGTTCTTTCGCCGCCAGGTCGCGGTGATCAAGGCCGCGATGCTCTGGCGAGAACCGGCCATCATCGCCGCGATCGAGCGCGTGCTGCGGGCCGAAGCCGATTGCAAACGAACCGGCAGCATCCCTGAAGCCATCGCGAGGCAAACCCTGCTGGGTCTGGCTCAGCGGGCATCGCATCAGGCATGATCGCTCGAAACCGCCTGCCGCCCCGGACTGAGCATCGCGGGGGGCGTGCATCCCCGTTACTGTCATCATCGTCCCCCTATCGCGTGAGAATGAGACACGCTACGCACCCCTCATGCAAAGCAATGCCCGCCGCGCCGTCGTCGATCTCGGTTCCAATTCGGTCCGCCTCGTCGTGTTCCAGGGTCAATCGCGCAACCCTGTACAAATTTTCAACGAAAAAGCGGTGCTCCGCCTCGCCCGTGGCCTGATCGCCACCGGCAACCTCGACGCGGCCTCGATGGATGAAGCCGTTACCGTCATTCGTCGCTACGGTGCCATTGCCAGCGCCATGGGTGCCCACCCGTTCGAAGCCCTTGCCACCTCCGCTGTGCGCGATGCCGCCAACGGCCCGGAATTCACGGCCCGGCTCGAAGCCGCCACCCCCGGTCTCAAAGTCATCACGCTCAGCGGCGAACAGGAGGCCAGGCTCTCGGCCGAAGGGGTTCTCTGCGGTATTCCCGCGGCAGATGGCATCCTCGCCGACCTCGGCGGCGGCTCGCTCGAAGTCGTGCACCTCGCCGCGGGCCGTATCGGTGCGGCCGCAACCATGCCGATCGGCGTCATTCGCCTCGCCGAACGCGCCGACAACGACCATTTGCGCGCCAAAGCCATCGTCGCCGCCGAACTCGAAGCCATCCCCTTCCTTGCCGAAGGTGCCGGCGGCGATCTCTACGTGTCTGGCGGTGCCTTCCGCGCCCTCGCCCGCATCCATATCGCCCAGACCGGCTATCCGCTCGCCGTGGTCCATCACTACACCATCGGGCGCGACGAGGCCCGCGACCTGTCCGCCGTGATTGCCGATGCCAGCCGTAAACTGATCGAACGCATGCCGGGCATTGCGCGCAAACGCATCGATGACCTGCCCTACGCCGCCATCATTCTACGCCGCCTGCTGCGCGCCACCAATGCCGCTCGCGTCGTGTTCAGCGCCAACGGGCTGCGCGAGGGGTGGTTCCTGCGCCAACTCCCGGCGGAAATGCGCGCCCAGGACCCGCTCGTTGCGGCCGGTCGTGACCTCACCGTCGGCCTGCTGCGCGACCCGGCCCTGCCTGCTGCCCTGATCGCCTGGACCGCACCGCTCTTTTCCAGCGAAACCAACGCGCAACGCCGCCTGCGCGAGGGAGCCTGCTGGTTTTCCGACATCGGCAACCACGAACACCCGGAATACCGCGCCGAACAGGCGTTCCTGCGCGTGCTTCGCCAGACCGGGGTCGGTCTCGACCATCATGCCCGCGCCTTTCTGGCCCTCACTCTGGCATTGCGCTACGAGGCCCCGATCGAAATCCCGTTTCTCGCCCCCGCCCGCGCCCTGCTCGACATGGCGGCCGCCCGCCGCGCTGAAACCCTCGGCGCCGCGCTGCGTCTCGCCTACACATTGTCGGCGGGCACCCCGAAACTGCTCGCCGCGACCCATCTTGCGGTCGATGGCGGTGATCTCGTCCTCACCCTCGATGCGTCGAGCGGTGTTTTCGCCGGTGACCCGATCGACCGCCGCCTCGCTCGTCTTGCGTCAATGGTCGGGCTGGACGCCGTGACCCGATTGATCTGAGACTACCCCCACCCTCCGAGGGCCGCCCGCGCCGCGCGCCGCGCCACATAAATCGCCCAGGCGACGAACGGCAGCACCGGGGCAAAAATCACGACCGGCTTCCAAACAATCGGCGCATGCAGGAACGCGACCACCACCAGTCCGCCAAATACCGCAAATCCCCAATAGATGATGGCGATCCATCGCGCGTCCATGCCGGCGCGATGGGCCACTTGATACAGATGCCCCCGATGCGCCCGCGCGAGATTCTGCCCTGCGATGGCGCGGCGCACCAGCGTGAAGCTCACATCGAGCAGGACGCCCGAGAGCAGCAGCGGCACCAGCATGAACGACAATGTCACATGTTGATAATGCGTTGCCGCAATACCGAGCAGCGCCAGCATAAAGCCGCAGAACTGGCTGCCGACATCGCCCATGAAAATACGTGCGTGAGGGTAGTTGAACGGCAAAAATCCCGCCACGCCACCGGCGAGCAACAACGCCGTGGTATAGACGAAAAATCCGCCATGTAACCCTGCGATCCCCGCGAGAAACAAACAGGCCACCAAAGTCGTGCCCGCCGCCAGACCATCCAGCCCATCGATGAAATTCATCGCGTTCGTCACGAACAGAATCCATGCCAGCGACAGCACCGGTCCCGCCCAGCCCAGCGCCACCGGCCCCACGAACGGCAGATCGAATTTCCGCGCCGACAATCCCGCCCCGACCGCGACCAGTGCCGCGATCAGCTGCGCGCCGAGCTTCACCAGAAACGGAAAATCGAACAGATCATCGAGCAGCGACACCGCCGCAATCAGCACCGCCGCGGCAATCACCCCGACGAACAGCGGCGCCGCGAGGCGCGAAACCTCGCCATAGCGATACAGCAGGGAAATGCCGAGCAGAAACGCCGCGACAATTCCAACCCCGCCCGATTTTGGGGTAATCCGGGTATGCGCCTTGCGGGCATCGGGCCGGTCCGGAACGCCGACCGCGATCATCGCACGGACGACGATGCCGGAAAACAACGCCAACCCTGCGAGAAGGGCGATGTGGCGGGGCAGCGCCAACGTGGCAAAATCGGGATGCAGCAGATAGGCAACAGGGGTCATGTCGGCGGACCATGACCGAAGTCAGGCACCGGTTCAATCCGCCACCTGAGCCGAATGAGAGCGATAGTCGATTAAGCTGGCGCGGCAGCGGCAACATAATCGCATGGAATCGCTCGAAAAAACATAGAGCTCGAGCGTTACGCTGAGAGCATAACGCCCTAAGCCACCTTGGTCTCCTGTTCCAGCGATTCCAGCGCCGCATGGGGCAGGAAGGTCCCGCCCTTTTCGCGCAGAAAATTCAGGAGCGCCGATGACGCGGGCATCATCTCGCGCTCGATCAGATGCACCGCAAACCACTGCCGGACAATCGGCAACCCGACGATGTCGAGCACGACCAATCGTCCGTCCTTCACCTCGGCGTCGATCGTATGCGCCGAGATGAACGATACGCCCAGCCCGGCGATCACCGATTGTTTGATGGTTTCATTGCTACCGATCTGCATGCCGATGCGTGGCGTGATATTTGCCTCGGCGCAGTAAAACTCCATCAACCGCCGGGTTCCGCTGCCGGCTTCGCGCACCAGCATGACCTCGTTATTGAGTTCCGAGGGTGCAATCCCCCGTACCCCGGCCAGCCGGTGATCGGGTGGCGCAACCACCACATGCGGATGATCGCCGATTTCATCGGCAATCACTTTCATATCGGTCGGTGGCCGACCCATGATCGCGAGATCAACCACGTGATGCGCCAGACCATCGATGATATCGTCCCGATTACCCACCAGCAACCGAAGATCGATCCCCGGATGCTCGCGCGCAAACGCCGCCAAGGCACGTGGCGCGTAGTATTTCGCCGTGCTGATAATGCCGACCCGGACTTCACCCCTCTCAGCACCTGCCATCGCCGACAGCGTTGCCTCAGCCTCGCGCAATACCGCCTCGATGCGGGTCGAAGCGTCGGCGATCACCATGCCGCCCTGGGTCAGAACCATGCCGCCAGCAGAGCGTTCGACCAGCGCGATGCCGAGTTGATCCTCCAGCGCCTTGACCTGTAAAGTGACCGCTGGCGGAGAGACGTTCAGCTCCGCCGCCGCACGGGTGACCGAGCCATGTTTGCGCAATGCCGCAATCGCGCGAAGCTGCCGAAGTGTGACATTCATCCTGGCTCGTAAGTAGGACTAAACTAAAAATCCTACAAATTAAGATTTTTTACATCCACCCGATGGGGTCCCCAGAACGGCACCAGCACGACCAGCGCGACCACATACAGGAATACCGCGACATAGAGCACGGTGAACACCCACAAAGGAAAATTCCAATAGATCAGCTGATCAATGACATGCATGATCAGTGGCGGCGGTGCCGCGGTGCCACCCTGCAACTCGCTCTGCCAGATCGTGAGAATACACGCCCGTCCAGCCAGCGCCTGACCCGCTACGATCGCCAGCAGCGCCAGATGGAGCAGCCGCAGCCACGCCACCCGCACAATCCGCCATCTCAGCACGGCTCCGATGGGAATCACCCCCAAACCCGCCACGTTGAAGGCAATGATCACCAGATGCGCGGCCAGAATCGCCTCGGCAAGCATCACGTCGTACATCACTCTCATGTAGGCCGTACCGGCCGCAACAGGAGTGCGGATGCAACACTATGACGTGGTCGTTCTGGGCGCCGGCGCCGCCGGGCTGATGGCCGCGATCGCGGCCGGCCGACGCGGTCGTCGTGTCCTGGTGCTCGACCATGCCAGCGAGGCCGGGAGGAAGATCCTGATTTCCGGCGGCGGACGCTGCAATTTCACCAATCTTCACACCAGCCCGTCCTGCTTCCTCTCGGCCAACCCACATTTCTGCAAATCGGCCCTCGCCCGCTTCACGCCGCAGGATTTCATCGCCCTGGTCGATCGCCATGGCATCGGCTGGCATGAAAAAACCCTCGGCCAGTTGTTCTGCGATGGTTCGGCCCGCGCCATCGTGACGATGCTCCTCGCCGAATGTGCCGCCGCCGAGGTCACGATCAGCCTGAACCGGGCGATCACCGAGGTTACCCGCTCCGACCGCTTCCGGATCGACACCGACAGGGCTCCCGTCACGGCTGATGCGCTGATCCTCGCCACCGGCGGGCTTTCGATTCCCAAACTGGGCGCAACCGGCATCGCCTACGACATCGCGGCGAGATTCGGCCTGCGCTTGGCCGGAATCCGCCCGGCCCTGGTTCCACTCACCCTCGCTCCGGCCGAGCTGACACGCACCCAGTGCCTTGCAGGGGTCTCGCAACCGGTGGTCGCGCTGTGCGGCCGCACCCGGTTCCGCGAGTCCATGCTGTTCACCCATCGGGGTCTGTCCGGCCCGGCGATCCTGCAGATCTCATCATTCTGGCAGGACAGCACCCCGATCACGCTCGATCTGCTCGCCGATCAACCAACCGCCACCCTGATAACCCGGAAAAGAGCCCGACCCAAGGCCGCGCTTCGCACCCTCATGGCTGAATTGATGCCCAGCCGCATGGTCGAGGCCTTTCTGCCCACCAGCCTTGCTGCAAGCCCGGTTGGCAACCTGACCGATCAAGCGCTCACCGACCTGATCGCCGCGCTCAAAACCTGGTGCTTCATCCCGGCGGGAACCGAAGGCTATGCCAAGGCGGAAGTCACTGGCGGCGGCATCGACACGGCCGATTTGTCCTCACAAACCATGCAGGCGCGCCATGTGCCCGGTCTGTATGCGGTCGGTGAGGCCCTCGATGTCACGGGCTGGCTCGGCGGCTATAATTTCCAATGGGCCTGGGCAAGCGGCTGGTGCGCCGGTAGCGTGGCCTGAATGGACAGGAGACCATCATGACCCGCGAAGACCTCACCGCCTGGGCGTTGGCCAACGGCTGGCAAATCATCGGCGGGCACCTCAGCCTGACCAAGCCCTCAGCCCCGAAGGAAGCGGTCGTCCGGATGGTGTGCAAAGCGACTGTCGTTCACATCGAGGCGAAAAAGCCGGCCGGCAAATGGGAAAAACTCTCCGGCGCCGCCTATGGCGCCATCGAACCCGATCCCGAATCGGGTCTGCCCCGCGGCCTTGGCTTTACCACACTGCAAGGTTTTCGCGGTTTGCTCGAGGATAATAAAAATCGCACCGTCTTCGCGAATTTCGGCCCACACCGTTAGAGCGATATCCGATTAAGTTGACGCGGCAGCGGCAACTTAATCACATGAAATCGCTCGAAAAAACATGGATCTAGAGCATAACGCTCTAGCGGCGCCACGGCGATAACCCGCTCCCGCCTCAAACCGCTCCACCGGCCTTGCGCGGGATCAGCGCCAGCCCGGCGGTGACGGCTTTGCGCATCAAAGTCGGCAAGGGCGTATCGGCTGGCGCGACGATCAACCGGTCTGGCAACCGGTCTGGCAGCCCGCCTGGCAACCCGTCTGGCAGGGTATCGACCGCCGCTGCCATGACCCGCAGTCGCAGTTCGAAATGGGTGAAGACGTGAACAATCGTTCCCGCATCGTGCCATAGTGCCGGAATCGGAGGTGTTGCCTCTCGATTAACCGCTTCCCACGCGGTGCCGGGCAATTCGAACATGCCACCGAGCAGACCCTTCGGCGGACGGCGGCGCAGCCCGATCGCGCCGGTTCGGTCGCGAAGCAGAAAGACCGTACCATAACGGACCGGACGTGGCGGTTTGGCGGCCTTGCGAGGTAATGTGGCGGCAATGCCTCGGGCGTGACCGGCGCAGCAATCCTGCCATGGGCAGAGCAGGCAGGAGGGATTGCGCGGCGTGCAGATGGTTGCGCCGAGATCGAACAGCGCCTGAACGAAATCGCCCGGCTCCCGGCGGGCAGCGGTTTGATCACCCAGCCGGGCGGCAGCCGCGGTGATAGCCGGCCTCGCGGCGGGCAACGGAGTCTCGATCGCATGGACCCGCGCGGCGACCCGCTCGACATTGCCATCCACCGGCACCACGGGCAGGTTGAATGCAATTGCGCCGATTGCCGCCGCGGTATAGGGGCCAATGCCGGGCAGCGCGCGCAACCCGTCGATCTGCGCCGGAAACGCGCCAGATACGGCGACAATGCGCGCGCAGGCAATCAAATTGCGCGCCCTCGCGTAATAACCCAAGCCGGCCCAAAGGCCGAGCACCGCGTCATCGTCCGCCCTCGCCAGATCGAACACCGTGGGAAATCGCTCGGTGAATCGAAGGAAGTAGGGTATGACCGTTGCGACGGTTGTCTGTTGCAGCATGATTTCGCTGAGCCAGACGTGATAAGGGTTCGGCTTCGCGTTGCCCACGGCACGCCAGGGTAATGCGCGGCGGTGCGTATGATACCAACGGAGCAACAGATCAGCAGATGGCGGCGCGGGGTTCACGGCAACGCTCAGTGGCGGTAAAAAAGCTTCCTGTCGAGGCGGCGCGACATTACGCGCCTCGCGGCATAGCGGTGCTGATCGCTCCGATTCTACGTCCCGCGCTGCGCGCACGCGGTGTGAGTCTGGCCACACTGATCGAGGATTGGCCCGCAATCGCCGGGTCGGACATTGCGGCGCGCAGCCTGCCGGTGAAATGCGCCGCCGGTACCCTGACCCTCGGTTGCACCGGGCCGGATGCGCTCGAATTGCAGCACACCGCCCCGGCGCTGATTGCACGGATTAATCTGGCGTTGGGGGGCGGCACGGTTGCTCGCCTGCGCTTCATCGATCTGCCGCGCTCCGTGGTCGATCGCCCGGTCAGCTTACGCCGACTGGATCGCCAGCGGGACGACATGATCCTCCCGCCGCTGACCGGCGCGGCGACGCTGCCGGAGGGGCCCGTCGGCGTTGCCTTGGCCCGGCTCCGCCAAGGGTTGCACCGCCACAACCGGGCTGGCCAGGACTGACCCCTGCGTGACCACAGCCTCACCCAGCAGCGCCCTGACCCGCTCGGCCGCCGCCATGACGGCCGCAATGTCGAGTTTTGGTTGGTCGGTCAGCGCCATCAGGGCCGCATAGGCCTGACCCAGCGGCGACGGCTCCAATCCGGCACGGCGGAGGAACATTGCCAGCGACAATTTGGAATCCCGTCGCAGATAATGCCACAGCGTGGTTTCCCGGGGTGCGAATAGAAACACCCGTAGCCACCGGATATGCAGCGCGTAGGCGCCGAGCAGGCTGCGCGGCTGCCCCTTGACCGGTCGGGCGACCCGCCGTTTCAGCCAGAACACCAGATCCGCCGCCGGCATCGGCCGCGCGATGCCGAACCCCTGGGCGAGCGGTGCGCCGAGTATCCGGAGCGCATCGAGCATATCGGGCGTCTCGACACCTTCAACACAAAGGGTAAGGCCAAGTGTCGCCACCAGCGTGATCGAGGTCGCCAGGAACATCAGATCGTTCGGCGTCACCCTGATGTCGGCCAGAAACAGCTTGTCGATCTTCACGATATCGACTGGCAGGCGCTGCACCCGCCGGAGCGTGGAAAATTCAATCCCGAGATCATCGACAGCGACCGTGACACCGCATCGTCGGACCGCCGACAAGCGCTCATAGGCGGTATCCGGATCGGCGAATTCATGACTTTCGAGCAGTTCGATCACAATCCGGGATGGAGCAATCTTGCTGGACGCCAGTGCCGCTTCGATCACGGCGGGCACTCTCCCCCGGGTCAGAACCTCGGCATCGACATTGACCGACAACCGAAGGTGAGGCGCAAACGGTGCCAATTCGTGCAGGCAGGCAATGCCATCGCGCAACACCGTTTCAAGCAGTATTTCACGGTCATCGACGTTCAGATCGGGCAAAAACGCACCCGGCGCGATCAGCTTTTCACCGTCCCGCAACCGCGCCAGCGCCTCGATCGCGACCACGGTATCGCTTCTGATATCGAGCACGGGTTGGTAATGAACTTCGACGCCATGGTTCCGTAACAGCGCACGATACCGCGATTGCGCCGGTGCGGCGCCGATATGATCCTGATAGGTCATCCAGAAATGTGGTCGCGTGGTCTTGGCCGCTTTGACGGCATAGAGTGCCATGTCTGCATGGCGAATCAGCGTGTCGGGCGCCTCCTGATCGGCGGGAAAGAAGGTGAAGCCAAGGCTCGCCGCCATCACGACCTCGCAACCCGGCGCCAGGATAATCGGCTCACGGATGACGGCGCCAAGCCGGGCGCAAAACGCATCGAACCGGCTGATCGATGTCAGGTCTTCGATGATCAGCGCAAATTCATCGCCGCCGAGTCGCGCCACGAAATCGACATCGCGCAACGTGGCGCGGAAGCGCTGCGCCAAGGTGCGCAACACGGCATCGCCGGCGGCATGACCATAGCAATCATTGACCGGTTTGAAATTATCGAGATCAAGCATGCCGATGCCCAGCATGCGGCCGTGGCGAGCGGCATGTGCCAGCGCCACCGGCAGCGCCTCTTCGAAGGCGCGCCGGTTCGGCAGATCGGTCACTTCATCGTGCCGTGCGATCAGGCGCTGCGTTTCACGCTCCGCCCGCAGCGCCGCCTTCAGGTCAATCGCATCGAGCGCCCGCCCGATGTTGCGCGCAAGCTGGCTGATCAGGCGTTGCGTTTCATCATCGATCACGCTGGTATCCCCGGAGATCAGGAACAGGATGCCAAAGATCACGCCCGCCCGCAGGATCGGTGCCGCCGCCGCGGCCTGCCAACCGCCGCGGCGCGCGATATCCCGCCATGGTTCCAGCCGGCTCAACGAGGCATAGCCGTTGGCGGTCTGCAACATGCCGGATTTCCAGGCCTGCAGTCCAAGCAATTGCTGCGGGCTATCATCATCGAATCGTTGCCGAAGCTTACGAACGCCGGCAGCGTCCGCGCCGGCGGCGATCGAATAGCCAAAGACACCCTCCTGGTCGACCGCACCGATGGCCGCGGAAATAAACAGGCCGGTCTCGCTGAGTCTGGCGCAAATACCATCCAGCACCGCGGCCTCACTATCGGCATCGAGCAGTGCCTCGACCCCGACAAACATGGTGTCGAGCAGGCGTTTCGAGCGGTGCAGCGCCTGAATTTTGATCCGGTTCTCGATCGCGGTGCCGATCACGGCCCCGAAATCGGTCAACATCGCAACCGACCATGTGGCACGGAAAAAATCGGGGTTGCGCGAATAGAGACTCAACAGCCGATGCAGACCTCCGATCCCGTTCAACGGAATCGCCACGGATGCGCGAAAACCAAACTGCGACCAGTCGGCGCGCCACGGCGCCATCGACTCGTCCGCCTCAACATCGAACGACAATTGCGCTTCGCCGGAACGCCAGGCCTGACCGGCGACGCCACCGGATCGCGGCCCGGCCCGCAGATTGATCAACGCGGACGGATCACTGAGCACCGCCATTTCGGGTGCCCGGACCACTTCGGGTATAAGTACATCCTCCCCGTTCGGCCGGCCGATCCAGGCGGCGTCGATTCCGGGAACATTGATCAGCTTGTCGAGCAGCAATGACATGAAATCGCTGGGGGTCGAGGGCAGGACCAGCAGCCGGTCGAGTCCGGGCAAAGCCCGCCAAGGCCTTTCAGTCACGAGAGACGACCACGATGCGTCAGGCTCACCGCGCGCACCCGGCTGATTTTTCACGCGGCGAGTAATGACGTGAGATCCTGACGCAACCTGCCGCACCGCATTGAACCATGGTCGAACCCCTCCTGTGCTCACCGGGTACGATCGCCACAAATCCGCACCAGCCTTCAGACTAGTGGATCATCGTTAACAGGCGGTTTCAACGTGGCGGTTCGGTGCGGCCCGGCCGGTTAGAGCAATAAGCGATTAGGTTGACGCGAAAGCGGCAACATAATCGCATGAAATCGCTCGAAAAAACATAGAGATAGAGCGTTAGGCTGAAAGCATATCGCTCTAATGGGCGTCAGACCAATTCGCCCCGATCCCCGCCTCGACCAGAAGCGGCACCGAGAGCACCGCCGCCCCCTGCATGACCGCGCGCGCGATGGCGGCCGCCGCCTCGGCTTGATCGAGTCTGGCTTCGAACAGCAATTCGTCATGAACCTGCAGCAGCAATCGCATCGACAGCCCCGATGCGGCAATCGCCGCCGGCAGACGTACCATCGCGCGTTTGATGATATCCGCGGCCCCTCCCTGCAATGGGGCGTTGATCGCCTGGCGTTCCGCATAGCTGCGTCGCGCCGGATTTTTGTCGGCGATACCCGGAACAAAGCAACGCCGACCGAACGGGGTTACGACATAGCCATGGGTGCGGGCGAATTCGCGGGTCTCGTCCATATAGCGGCGGATTTCGGGATAGCGGGCGAAATAGGCATCGATATAGCGTTTAGCCTCGCCGGTCTCGATCCCGAGTTGTCGAGCAAGTCCGAAGGCGGAAATTCCATAGATGATCCCGAAATTGATCGCCTTGGCGCGGCGGCGGGTTGCCGCGTCCATGCCCGCCATCGGCACACCGAACACTTCCGAGGCGGTGCGGGCGTGGATGTCTTCACCATTGATGAAACTGGCCTTCAGGGCGGGAATGTCAGCCACATGTGCAAGCAGGCGCAGTTCGATCTGGGAATAATCGGCCGAGATCAGCCGATGACCGGGTGCCGCGATGAAGGCGCGGCGGATACGCGCCCCCTCGCTGGTGCGGATCGGAATATTCTGTAAATTCGGGTCGTTTGATGACAATCGCCCCGTCGCGGCGATCGCCTGGGCGTAGCTGGTATGAACGCGGCGGTCCTCGATGTCGATTTCGGTGACCAGCGCATCGGCATAGGTCGATTTGAGTTTCTGGAGTTGCCGCCAGTCGAGAATCCGGCGTGGCAGTTCATGGCCGGCTTCGGCGAGTTCCTCGAGCGCTGCGGCATCGGTGCTCCAGGCGCCGGTCTTGGTCCGCTTGCCGCCGGACAGTTTCATCTCGTCGAACAAGATCTCGCCGAGCTGCTTGGGGCTGCCGAGATTGAAGGCGTGGCCGACCATCTGTTCGATATCGCGCTGGATTTCGTCCATCCGCCGAGCGAATTCGATCGACATGGCAACCAGATCGTCACGATCGACCATGATACCGGCGCGTTCCATCTCGAGCAGGATCGGCACCAGACGGCGTTCCATCGTCTCATACAGAGCCAGCGCCTTCGCCTCGCGCAGACGCGGATGCAGCAGGTGCCACAGCCGAAGGGTGACATCGGCGTCTTCGGCAGCATAGGCCGTGGCCCGTTCGATCGGCACGGCCGAGAAACTCAGTCGGTTGCGCCCGGTGCCGGTCACTTCGTCGTAGGACACCGGCTTGTGATCGAGATGCAGCACCGATAACTCATCCATGCCATGGCCATGCGCGCCGGCTTCGATCGCGTAGGAGATCAGCATGGTGTCATCGAGCGGGGCGGCATCGGGCAAATTATTGCCAGCGAGCACATGCAGATCGAATTTGGCATTATGAAAGATTTTGAGGATCGCGGGGTTCCTGAGAATCGGCGCCAGCTTTTCGCAAACCCCGGCGCGCGCCAGTTGCTCACCGGTTTCATGGCCGAGCGGAATATAGCCGGCACGGCCGGGCGCCGTGGCGAGCGAGATGCCGACGAGGCGGGTGCGCCTGGCGTTGAGACCGGTGGTTTCTGTGTCGATCGCAACCATCCCGACCGCGTCGATTTCGGCAAGCCAGCGATCGAGCGCGGCCTCGGTCGCGATTGTCTCGTAGGGGCCGAACGGTTGATCCGCCATCGCGGGCGCCGGAGGCGCCGATCGTGCCGCGCGGGCCTCGTTGCGGCGGTTCAAGCCATCGAGCCCCAGCCGGGCCTTGATGCTTTTGAAACCCTGAGCGTCGAGGAAATCCTGAAGTACCGCGTCGTCATGCGGTGCGAGGCGCAGCGCATCGATCGCGACCGGCAGCGGCACATCGGACCGTAGTTCCACCAGCCGGCGGGAAATCCGCGCCTCCTCGGCATGGGCGACCAGCGCATCGCGCCGCTTGCCCGGTTTCATCGCCCCCGAAGCGGCCGCGGCGAGAACGGCTTCGAGTGAGCCATATTCACCGATCAACTGCGCAGCCCCCTTCGGCCCGATGCCGGCCACGCCGGGCACGTTATCGACGGCGTCGCCCATCAAGGCTTGGGCATCGACCATCTGCGCCGGGGTGACGCCGAATTTGGCCATCACCTCGTCGGGTCCGATCGGGCTGGATTTGATCGGATCGAGCATCGAAACACCGTGACCGAGCAGCTGCATCAGGTCCTTGTCCGACGAAACGATGACGACCTCGCCGCCATTGGCTTTCATCGCCCGTGCGTAGCTTGCGATCAGATCGTCGGCCTCGAAGCCGTCGAGTTCAATGGCAGGGACCGCAAAGGCTCTCGTGGCCTCACGCACAAGGGCGAATTGCGGAATCAGTTCCGCCGGCGGTTCGGGGCGCTGTGCCTTGTAGCGCGGATCGATCGCGTTGCGGAAAGTGGTGCGGCCAGCGTCGAAAATCACGGCGAGATGTGTGCCGGTGTGTTCCTTCAGCAGGCGTGTCAGCATGTTGCAAAAGCCGAACACGGCATTCACCGGCGTGCCATCGGCGCGGGTCATCGGGGGCAGGGCATGAAAGGCGCGGAAGATGAAGCCCGAGCCGTCAACCAGGATCAGGCGGTCCGCGGTCAATGCCCGCCACCCGTGGCATCAGCATCCGCCAGAACATAGTGACGCGAACAATACGGGCAGGTTACCGAGCGATCCTCGATTTTGAGAAACACGCGGGGATGGCCGAGCGGTCCATTGCCGCCATCACAGGCGACCACGCGATCGTGAACCTCGATACTCTCGATTGCTGGCAATGCTGGCGCGTCCGGCATGGAACCCCTCTTTGCGTGACATGACCGAACCATGATACCGAAACTAGCCGTGAATGCCTATCGAGCCCGATTGCTGCCGCTGATCGCTCTCACCCTCGCCCTCGCTGCGTGCGCCACGCCGTTTCGGGTACCGGTGGCGTCGGCGCGGCATCCGATGATCACCAATGGCTATTTTACCCTCGCGAGCGGTGCTCGACTGCCCTACCGCGACTGGTTGCCGGTGGGTCGGCCACGCGCAATCGTGCTGGCATTGCATGGCTTCAATGACAGCCGAAACGCCTGGGCGATGCCAGCGCCGCGTCTCACCGCCGCGGGCATTGCGGTATTCGCGCCCGACCAGCGTGGCTTTGGCGCCGCCCCCGACCGCGGCGACTGGCCCGGAACCGCCCGTCTGGTGCGCGATACCCGTCAGATGGTGGCAATCCTGCACCGGCGCTATCGTGCAACGCGGCTCATCGTGATGGGCGAGAGCATGGGTGGCGCGACTTCATTGTTGCTTGGCGCCCAGGGTGATCCGGATGTCTCAGCCTATGTGCTGATTGCCCCGGCGGTATGGGGTGGCAAGGCGCTGTCGCCAGCCCTGCGCGCAAGCATCGCCCTGGCCGACACCTTCGTGCCCTGGCTGCGCCTCACCGGCCAGCAGGCGGATATCCGAGCCACCGATAACATGGCCGCACTTCGGGCGTTATCCGAGGATCCCCTCACGATCCACGCCACACGCATTGCATCAATCGCCGGATTGACGCGTCTGATGGGGCGCGCTCAAGCGGCATGTGCTCACTTTGCACCCCCGCATGCTCTCATTCTGTATGGAGGGCACGATGAGCTGGTGCCGAAATCCGCCATGGCGCAATGTTGGCGGGCGCTGCCGCTCTCCACCGGCACACGGCTGGCGTACTACCGTCAGGACTACCACCTGATGCTCCTCGATCACCAGCGAGCGCGTCCGACCACCGACATAATCGACTTTATCCTGCATCCCAACTCTCCTCTCGCATCGGCGGCCACGACGAACGCGATGATTTTCATGGCTGAGCATTGAAGCCGGGTCGCGCATTAGAGCGATATGCGATTAAGTTGACGCGGCAGCGGCAACATAATCGCATGAAATCGCTCGAAAAAACATAAACCTAGAGCGTTATGCTTTCAGCTTAACGCTCTAAACCCGGCGTTGCCTTCTGGCCCCCGTGATATATGATCAAAACGTGGACGCCGGATATGTTGACCCGACGGGTCGTTCGGGCTAGGCGAAGTAAGACGCACCCGTAGCTCAGCTGGATAGAGCGCCACCCTCCGAAGGTGGAGGCCACACGTTCGAATCGTGTCGGGTGCGCCATTTTAGAGCGATAAGCGATCGAAATCGACGCCTGACAGCGCCACGCGCACATGCTCCGGCACACGCGCCACCGCCACCACCTTCGGGTCCAACGGCAGCTCCAGCCGCCGCGCCAGCAGACACAACCCCTTGCCCGCCCTGCCATAAACCGGATCGCCGATGATCGGATGACCCATCCCGGCACAATGCACCCGCAACTGATGGGTCCGCCCGGTCCTCGGTGACAATTCCAGCAGCGCCCGCCCCTGCCCCACCGCTATCACCCGCCAATCGGTCACCGAAGGTTGCCCCCCCGCCCCGCCGACCATCCGCCACCCCGAAGCATCGCTCTGCTTGCGCAACGGCACCGCGATCGTCCCGGCCGCCGCCTGCGGCACACCCCGCACCACCGCCCAATAGACCTTGCGCACCGCATGCGCCGCAAACGCATTCTGCAACGCAATCAGCGTCGTCTTGCGCCGCGCGATCGCGAGACACCCCGCCGTATCCGCATCGAGCCGATGCGCGAGCCACGGCCCGTCATGCCCCCGCCGCCATTGCGGGAAAAAATCCTCGACGCTCGGACCACCGCGCGGCCCGGCATGGCAGGCGAGGCCGGCCGGCTTGTCGATGATCAGAAGATGGGTCGATTGGTGGAGGATGGGGGGTGGCATGGCGGTCAGCAAGCACAAGATAAGGTAAGGAAGGGCTTCTTTTTTGTAAAAAAGAAGCAAAAAACTTTTTTGAATTGGGTTATGGGCGGTTTCAACGCCACAGTCCCAGAGGAGCAAAGTTTTTTTGCTTCTTTTTTTTCAAAAAAAGAAGTCCTTCCCTTCCTACCCTCACCTTACATTCGCTTGACGGTATAAACCTCTTCAAGCACCGCAACGATGGCATTACCGTGCTCGGCATCGCGCGCCTCGATCATGATTTCCAGATGCGCCGCCTGCACGGTCGGCGACGCGAACAGGCGCTGGTGCACCACTTCAATGATATTGCCACCATGATTGCCGATCCGCGCCGAAATATCGGCCAGCACGCCGGGCCGATCCGGGATTTCCATCAATATCTTCAAAATCCGCCCATCGCGCAGCAGATTGCGCAGCAGCGTATTCGCGAGCGTGCGGCTATCGATATTCCCGCCGCAGATCGGCAGCGCCACGGTGCGCCCGGCAAAGCGTTCCGGATAGGTCAGCACCGCCGCCAGCCCCGCCGCGCCCGCGCCTTCGGCGACCAGTTTGCCGCCTTCGATCAGCAGGGCAATCGCCTGTTCGACCGCGGCTTCCGGCACCACCAACACCTCGGTGCCGAGGTCGCGCAAAATCTCCAACGGCAGTTTGCCGATGTCACGCACCGCGATACCTTCGGCGATCGTCGCACCGCCGACCGCGATCGGCTGCCCCGCCAGCGCCTGCGAAAACCCCGCATACGCCTCGACCTCAACGCCATACACCGTCAGCCCCGGCCGCCTCGCCTTCGCCGCAATCGCGCAACCCGACAGAAACCCACCCCCGCCAGTCGGCACCACCAGAAAATCCAGATCCGGTGCGTCCTCAAGAATTTCGAGCGCCATCGTCCCTTGCCCCGCGATTACCGCCGGATCGTCATACGGATGAACGAACACCAACCCCTCGGCGGCGGCCAGCTCATGCGCGTGATCGGCGGCTTCGGCCAGCGTTTCGCCATGCAGCACCACCCGCGCCCCCCAGGCCCGCGTGCGCATCACCTTGGTCGTCGGCGTGAAGCGCGGCATCACGATGGTCGCATTGATCCCGGCCAGTTGCGCATGCCGTGCCACAGCCTGCGCATGGTTCCCGGCGGACATCGCAATCACGCCGCGCGCACGCTCCGCCGCACTCAGCAGCGCGATCCGGTTCGCCGCCCCGCGCTCCTTGAACGCCCCGGTCGCCTGCAGATTTTCGAGTTTGAGCAGCACCCGCGCCCCGGTCGCGCGGGACAGCGCGTCCGAATACACCAAAGGCGTGCGTTGCACCGCCCCGGCGATGCGCGCCGCCGCCGCCTCGATCTCCGCTATGGTGACCAATGTGTCAGCCGAACCGGACGGTGATGATCTCGTAACTCCGATCGCCACCCGGCGCCGGCACCGAAACCGTATCGCCCGGCTTCTTGCCGATCAGCGATTTCGCCAGCGGCGAAGTCACCGAAAGCCGGCCCTGCTTGATATCCGCCTCATGCAGCCCGACGATCTGGTACCGCACCTGCTTCTCGGTCTCTTCATCGATCAGTTCGACCTGCGCGCCGAATTTGATCGTGTCGCCCGACAGGCTCGCCGGGTCGATCACCTCGGCTGCGGAAATAATTTCCTCAAGCTCGGCAATCCGACCCTCGATGAACGATTGCCGCTCCCGTGCGGAGTGATATTCCGCGTTTTCCGACAGATCACCATGGCTGCGGGCTTCGGCAATCGCGCGAATGATCGCCGGGCGCTCCTCGGATTTGAGGTGGCGCAACTCAGTTTCGAGATTGGTCAATCCGGGCCCGGTCATCGGGAATTTTTGCACGGCGATTCCTTAAGTCTTCAAAAGAGCAAGCGGTTGGCATAAATGCACGCACCGCGACCGGATTGTTCCAGCCACGGCACCAGTCAGATCGGTTGGGGAAAATACGACTGAAGCGGCGCAACTTCAAGACTGCCCGCCGCCAGGGCTGCTATGGCGTGCGAAGCCGCCCGCGCGCCGGCAATCGTGGTGAAATGCGGCACCCCTTGAGTCAGCGCAGAACGGCGAATGTCGAAACTATCCGCCACCGTCTGCGCGCCCGCCGCCGTGTTGATCACCAGTTGCACCTCGCCCGAGCGGATCGCATCGACGCAATGCGGCCGCCCCTCCAGCACCTTGTTCACCGCCCGCGCCACAATCCCCGCATCCGACAGATGCGCCGCCGTCCCCCGCGTCGCCATGATGGTGAACCCGAGATCGACGAAGCGCCGCGCGATCGAGACGATCGCCGCCTTGTCGCCATCCCGCACCGAGAGCAGCACCGTCCCCGCGCGCGGCAGTTTCACCCCGGCGCCGAGCTGCGCCTTGGCGAAGGCGCGGGCGAAACTCGCATCCAGCCCCATCACCTCGCCGGTGGATTTCATTTCCGGCCCGAGCAGCACATCGACGCCGGAGAACCGCGCAAACGGAAACACCGCCTCCTTCACCGCAACATGGCTGCGCATGATCGTATCATCGAGGCCGAACGAGGCCAGCGCCTCACCCGCCATCACCCGCGCGCCGATTTTCGCAACCGGCACGCCGGTCGCCTTGGCGACGAACGGCACAGTCCGCGACGCCCGCGGGTTGACCTCCAGCACATAGACATTTTCTCCCTGAATCGCGAACTGCACATTCATCAGCCCGACCACATTGAGCGCCTTGGCCATC
>NZ_JBMFGY010000010.1:40730-55015 GCF_049977125.1 Acidiphilium sp.
CTGAATCGCGAACTGCACATTCATCAGCCCGACCACATTGAGCGCCTTGGCCATCGCCTCGGTCTCCGAGCGCAATTCGGCGACCACGGCCGGCGAGAGCGAATAGGGCGGCAGCGAACAGGCCGAGTCACCCGAATGAATCCCCGCCTCCTCGATATGCTCCATCACACCCGCGACATACACGGTCTGACCATCCGCAATACAATCGACATCCACCTCGATCGCATCATTCAAATACCGGTCGATCAGCACCGGATTGCTCCCGGAAACGATCACCGCCTCCCGCATATAGCGCCGCAGATTGGGCAGATCGTACACAATCTCCATCGCCCGCCCGCCCAGCACGTAACTCGGCCGGATCACGACCGGAAACCCGATTTTCTCGACGATCGCCTCCGCCTGCTCCGCCGAGCGCGCAATCCCGTTTTCCGGCTGACGCAAGCCCAGCGATTTCAACAGCACCTGAAACCGCTCACGATCCTCCGCGACATCGATCGCATCCGCCGACGTCCCCAAAATCGGAATCCCCGCATCCTCCAGCGCCTGACTCAGCTTCAACGGCGTCTGCCCCCCATATTGCACGATGCAGCCGAGCACCGTGCCATTCTGCTGCTCGCGCCGGATCAGCGCGATCACATCCTCCGCAAACAACGGCTCGAAATACAGCCGGTCCGACGTATCGTAATCGGTCGAAACCGTTTCGGGATTGCAATTGACCATGATGGTCTCATACCCCGCCTCGCGCAGCGCATAGGCGGCATGGACGCAGCAATAATCGAACTCGATCCCCTGCCCGATCCGGTTCGGCCCGCCGCCCAGAATCACGATCTTCTGCCGCTCAGTTGGCTCCGCCTCGCAATGAGGCACCCCGAACCCGCCCTCATACGTCGCATACATATATGAGGTGGCGGAAGCGAACTCGCCCGCCGTACTATCGATCCTTCGATACACCGGCACCACGCCAAGCGCTGTGCGCTCCGCCGCAATCGCCGCCTCCTCACGCCCGGTCAACTGTGCGAGCCGCTTGTCCGAAAACCCCAGCGCCTTGACCGCCCGCAGCCCGATCGCGTCCTCCGGCAACCCCTCGCTGGCAATCCGCCGCTCCGCCGCCACGATCTCCGCCATCTGCTCGAGATACCACGGGTCGAATTTCGACGTCGCGTGAATATCCGCAACCGACAACCCAGCCCGCAGCGCCTGTGCCGCGATCAACAACCGATCCGGCCGGGGGGTCGACAGCGCCGCCCGGAACGCATCATGCGTGCCATCCCCCGGCGCCTCGACCTCATCGAGCCCGGACAAGCCCGTCTCCAGACTCCGCAACCCCTTCTGCAACGCCTCGGCAAAACTCCGCCCGATCGCCATCGCCTCCCCGACCGACTTCATCGCCGTCGTCAGCAAGGCCGGCGTCCCCGGAAACTTCTCGAAGGTAAACCGCGGAATCTTGATCACCACGTAATCGATCGTCGGCTCGAAACTCGCCGGCGTCACCTGTGTAATATCATTCCGCAACTCATCCAGCGTATACCCCACCGCCAGCTTCGCCGCGATCTTCGCAATCGGAAATCCCGTCGCCTTCGAGGCCAGCGCCGACGAACGCGACACCCGCGGATTCATCTCGATCACCACCATCCGCCCATCCGCCGGATTGACGCCGAACTGCACGTTCGACCCGCCCGTATCCACCCCGATCTTGCGCAAACACGCGATCGACGCATCCCGCATGATCTGAAATTCCCGGTCGGTCAGCGTCAGCGCCGGCGCCACCGTCACCGAATCGCCGGTATGCACCCCCATAGGATCGATATTCTCGATCGAACACACAATGATGCAATTATCCGCCGTATCGCGCACCACCTCCATCTCGTACTCTTTCCAGCCGAGCACGCTCTCCTCGATCAACACCTCAGTGGTCGGCGACGCATCCAACCCGCTGGTCACAATCTCCAGAAACTCCGCGCGGTTGAACGCAATCCCGCCCCCCGTCCCACCCAGCGTGAACGACGGCCTTATCACCGCCGGCAACCCGACCAACTCAAGCGCCGCCCGCGCCTCCTCCAGCGAATGCGCAATCGCACTCTTCGGACTCTCGATCCCGATCTCCGCCATCGCATCGCGAAACTTCAACCGATCCTCCGCCCGATCGATCACCTCCGCCTTCGCGCCAATCAACTCGACCCCATGCTTGTCAAGCACACCCGATTTCGCCAGCGCCATCGCGGTATTCAGCGCCGTCTGCCCGCCCATCGTCGGCAACAACGCATCCGGACGCTCCTTGATGATGATCTTCTCCACCATCTCCGGCGTAATCGGCTCGATATACGTCGCATCCGCCAACTCAGGATCAGTCATGATCGTCGCAGGATTGGAATTGACCAGCACAACCCGATACCCCTCCTCCCGCAACGCCTTGCACGCCTGCGCGCCGGAGTAATCGAACTCGCAAGCCTGACCAATAACGATCGGACCGGCGCCGATGATCAGAATGGACTTCAGGTCGGTACGCTTGGGCATGGATTGGTCTTTCACGCAAAAGTTTTAAGGCAAGTCCGCAGGGCTCCGCCCTGCACCCGCTGGGGCCTTAGGCCCCAGACCCCATTAGTCACGACATCACTCGCCTTAAGAACAACTCGAACAAAGGCACCGTAAATGCTGTATCACCATAAGCCGGAGCATAGATCATGCCCTTCGCAATTAGGTTGTTCCGTATCGGTCCGACCGTCCGTACGGGCAGCCCCAACGCATCCGCCACGTCTCCGGACCGATACGGCCCCGATCCCGGCAGGCTCGCCATCGCCCGCACATAATCCTTCTCGCGCGGCGTCAGCCGATCGAACCGCACCCGGAAAAAACTCTCATCGAGCCGCCGGATCGAAACAGCGGTCGCCGCCTCGATATCCGCGACATCGATCGGCGATTCCCGCGCCACCTGCCACGCCTGATACCCCCATTCCTGCAAATAGAACGGATACCCCTGCGTCTGCGCGATCAGCGCGGACAGCGCGGCCGGTGTAATCCTCTCACCTTCCGCTTCGATCGGCTTGCGGATCGCATCCGCCGCATCCGCATCCGACAGCGACCCGACACGCGGAAAGTCGAACAGCCGCTCCGCGTAGGATTTCGATTTTCCGGCCAAAGCCAAAACTTGCGGCAACCCGGCACCGAACATCAGAATCGGCAGCCTGTCCTGATTGATCCGATGCAGCGCCATGATCAGCGCGCTCATCTCGCGTTGCTTCAGATACTGCAGTTCATCGATCAGCAGCACCACCGTCTGCCCCCGGTCGATCGCAGCCTGACCAACCGCCTGAAACACCGCCGGCAGATCGATCTCCAGATCGCCGCTATCCGCCGCCCCCACCTCCGGGTCGATCTCCAGCGCAATCTCCGCTTCGCCGTATTTCAGCCGCACCGAACCCATGAAACTTTTCAGCACGCGCAATCCGCGTTTCACCGCCTCCGAGAGAGTCCCCAGCCGATCGAACTCCAGTAACAATTGTCGCAACGGCGGTACCAGCAGATCGGGCAGCGGTTTGACCTCATGCGCCTCGATCAGAATCGTCCGACATCCTGCATCGCGCGCCATGTGATCGAACTCGTTCAGCAGCACGGTCTTGCCCACCCCCCGCAACCCGACCACGATCATCGATTTCACGGGCCGCCGCAGCTTGGCCCGCCCGATCGCGACGGATGTTTCTTCCAGCAGCCCAACCCGCCCACTCAACTCGGGCGGCCGGGTACCCGCACCGGGTGCGAAAGGATTGCGAACAGGGTTCATGATCGAGTTATACAAAGTTTACCCGGTTATACACAAATCTCCGTATAACCCCGTAAACTCCCTATACGTCCTCCATCATCGCCGTAAATCGCCCGAACAAATGCTTTGAATCAGACGGTCCCGGACTCGCTTCCGGGTGATACTGCACTGAAAAACAACGCTTCGCCGCACAGGCGATCCCCTCGTTCGACCCATCGAACAGGCTCCGATGCGTCACCATCACCCCCGCCGGCAGCGAGGCTTCATCCACCGCAAACCCGTGATTCTGGCTGGTGATCTCGACCTTGCCGGTCGCGATCTCCTGCACCGGCTGGTTCGCCCCGCGATGCCCGCGCGCCAGCTTATACGTCGTCCCGCCCAGCGCATGGGCCAGTAACTGATGCCCGAGGCAAATCCCGAACAGCGGCACACCCGCCTCCAGCACACCCCGTATCGCCGGAACCGCGTAGTCCGCCGTCGCCGCCGGATCACCCGGGCCGTTCGAGAGAAACACCCCATCCGGCGCGTGGCGCAGAATATCCTCGGCCGTCGCCGTCGCCGGCACCACGATCACCCGGCATCCGGCACTCGCGAGATTGCGGAAAATATTGCGCTTCGCCCCGAAATCCACCGCCACCACGGTATGGCGCGGCGCCTCCTGCCGTCCGAACCCGCTCACCCGGTTCCACACCGTCTCCGACCACTCGTAGCTCTGCGTGCATGATACCTCGCGCGCCAGATCCATCCCTTCCAGCCCCGGCCATTCCCGCGCCCGCGCCACCAGCGCATCCAGATCGAACTGACCATTTTCCGGATAGGAGATCAGCGCGTTCGGCGGCCCGTCATCCCGGATCGCGCGGGTCAACGCCCGCGTATCGACCCCGGCAATCCCGACCAGCCCCATCCGCTGGCACCATCGCGCCAACCCCTCCGCCGCCCGCCAACTCGACGGTGCCGTAATGTCGCGATTGATCACCAGACCGCGCGCGAAACTGGTCGATGCCTCGACATCCTCCGCATTCGCCCCGACATTGCCGATATGCGGAAAGGTGAAGGTGATGATCTGCCCGGCAAACGACGGATCGGTGAGCGTCTCCTGATACCCGGTCATGCCGGTCGAAAAACACAGCTCCGCCGGCTTCCCGTCGCTGAACGCCCCGAAACCGCGCCCCCAGAACACCTGCCCATCGCCCAGCACCAGCGCCGCCGTCGCTCCCTCCGGTCGGCGCGCTGTCGCTTCGGGCGCCGTCCCGCCCGGCAGATCCTGCATGCTCAGCCCGGTCGCCGCCAGCACCGCCGGCCAATGCCGGGTCGGAATCGCACCGGCACTGCGCCATTTGCGAACCGCCTCGGTCGAAACCATGGTAAGCCGGGCAGCGGCCTCGGCCCCACCCAGACGATCGATCAACTCGGCAATGGTTTTCGGCATGATGATGCGGTATGCCGGAAACCAAATCCGCGATCAACCACAAACGAACCAAGCCGGAAACTATTTCCGGCCCCTCGAAGGAAGACAGACCATGAGTGCCCTGCGAACCCGCCTCCAAGCCGACCTCAAAGCCGCCATGCTCGCGCGCGAGACGCTCACCGTATCCACCCTGCGCATGGCCACCGCCAAATTGAAGGATACCGACATCGCAGCACGCCCCAAGGGGATCACGGCGGTGCCCGATGACGACATCATCGCCATGATCCGCGGCATGGTCAAAACCCGCCGCGAGTCGGAATCCCAATACCGCCAGGGCAACCGCCCCGACCTCGCCGATCAGGAAGCCGCCGAAATCGCCATCCTCGAAGCCTATCTGCCGCAGACCCTGAGCGGCGCTGCTCTCGACGACGCGATCGATCAGGCGATCGCCACCAGCGGCGCCACCTCGCCCAAGGACATGGGCAAGGTCATCGCCGCCCTGAAATCCGCGCATGGTCCAGCACTCGACATGGCCTCCGCCTCGGCGGCGGTGAAGTCGAAACTCGCGACCCCATGAGCCTGCCGCCGAATTTTCTCGATGAACTGCGCGCCCGCACCCCGCTCGCCCCGCTGATCGCGCGCAAGGTGCGGCTGGAACGGTCGGGTCGCGACCAGAAAGGCTGCTGCCCGTTCCACAACGAGAAATCGCCGTCCTTTTATGTCTATGACGATCATTACCACTGCTTCGGCTGCGGCGCGCACGGCGATGCGATCAGTTTCGTCATGCAGAACGAAGGCGCCGGGTTCATGGAGGCGGTCGAACGCCTCGCCGCCGAGGCCGGGCTTCAGGTGCCCAAACCCACCCCCCAGGCCGCCGAGGCGGAGCGCCGTGAGGCCGATCTGTCGGAGGTTCTCGCCGCCGCCGCGACCGAATATCGCCGCCTGCTCCGCACGCCGCAGGGAAGTGCTGCCATTGCCTACCTCCGCGCGCGCGGGCTCAGCGAGGCGACGATCGAGCATTTCGGCCTCGGCTGGTCCGGCGAAGGGCGCGGCAGCCTCGCCGAATCGCTCACCCGGCAAGGCATCACGCCCGCGCAGATGATCGAGGCCGGGTTGCTGAAAGCGACCGAACGCGGCCCGATCGATTATTTCTTCGCCCGCGTGATGTTCCCGATCCGCGACCGGCGGGGCCGGATCATCAGCTTCGGCGGACGGGTGCTCGGCGACGGCCAGCCGAAATATCTCAACGGTCCCGAGACGGCATTATTTTCCAAGCGCCAAACCCTGTACGGTCTCGATCGTGCCCGCGCCGCCGTGCGCGGCGGGGCCGCGCTGATCGTGGTCGAAGGCTATATGGATGTCATCGCCCTGCACCAGGCCGGCTTCACCGGCGCCGTCGCGCCGCTCGGCACGGCGCTGACCGAGCAACACCTCGCTGAATTATGGCGTCTCTCGCCCCGGCCGATCCTGTGTTTCGATGGCGACGCCGCCGGCCGCCGCGCCGCACTCCGCTCGACCGAACTCGCCCTGAAATCCCTCGCCCCCGATCGCGGCCTCGCCGTGCTGCGACTGACCGAGCGCGACGATCCGGACAGTTTCATCCGCCGTGAAGGGGCCACCGCCTTCGCCGCCATGCTCGGTGCCGCCCCCAACCTCGCCGAAACCCTCTACGACATGCTCGCCGAAGGGGCCGACCGCACCACGCCCGAAGGCAAGGCCGCGTTTCGCAAGCGCCTCGAATCGGTCGCGCGCGGCATCGAGGATCGTGCCCTCGCGAGCGAATATCGCACCACCCTGATCGATCGCCTCTACGCTGAACGCCGCCGGAAATTCGACCGCGGCACCCCGCGCAGCCCGCGCGACAAATCCCCCCACGTCAATCTGCCCCGCCCAAGGATCGATGCTGAAACGACCATTGCGCGCCGCGCACGGCTGCTAACCGCAATATTGCTTTGCTATCCGTCGTTTTTGCCTGACTTAGAGGAGGCGTTCGGTTTGCTCGACCTGCCAGAGGATTGTGCCCGCCTGCGGGATGCCATGTCCGTTTGGTTTCATGGTGCGCAGGCTCTTGACTCGCGCGACCTGCTCAACCATCTGACCCAATCGGGTCTTCGAGATGCGGCGGATCATGTTCTGGCCAGTTTTCCGCAACACACCCCCGAAAACGATCCGGCCGCCATGGCCGAATTGGAAGCGTCTTGGTACGGGATTTACGGGCTCATGAACCTTGGCTGGTTGCGTGAACAATGCGCCGAGCAGAGCCGGAGATGGCAAGAGGAGCCGGAACCCGAAGTCTGGAATCGCCTGGTTTCACTCACACGCGCGTTGAAACGCGCCGAACGTGGTGAGGCTGACAGCGATGCCGTTTTTTGAACGTATTGATCTGCGATTTATCTCTTGTCTTGGAGACTGATGCATAATGGCTCTGAAACCCGCCGCCGCCGACACCGCCGCCCCTGAAGCCGAAACCGACAGCCCGACCCTCGATATCCAATCGGCATCGGTCAAGCGCCTGATCGCGAAGGGTAAGGAGCGCGGCTACATCACCTTCGACGAGCTGAACGCCGTGCTGCCATCGGATCAGAACAGCTCCGAGCAGATCGAGGATGTGATGTCGATGCTCAGTGAAATGGGCATCCAGGTGGTCGAGGGCGAGGAAGCCGAGGAAACCGAAGTCGTCCCCGCCGCCGAGAAGGAAGAGGAAGCGGTCGAGGCCGACGAGGAAACGCCGGCCGGCAATATCAGTGAATCGAGTGGCAGCCGCACCGATGATCCGGTGCGGATGTATCTGCGCGAGATGGGCACGGTCGAGCTGCTGTCGCGCGAGGGCGAAATCGCCATCGCCAAGCGGATCGAGGCCGGGCGCGACATGATGATCGGCGGGTTGTGCGAAAGCCCGCTCACCTTCCGCGCGATCATTTCCTGGCACGAGGCGCTCAAGGACGGCAAGATGCTGCTCCGCGACGTGATCGATCTCGAAGCGACCCAGGGCGGCGGCGATGCCGGGTTCAACCCCGCGGCACCGGTGGTCGAGGAAGTCGACGACGAGGACGATGCCGAGAGCAGCGGCATGTCGCTTTCGGCGGTCGAGGAAAAACTCAAGCCGGAGGTGTTCGAGACCTTCACCGAGATCGAGAAGCTCTACGAGAAGTTCATGAAGCTCCAGCACAAGCGGCTGGATGCGCTGAACGCCGGCGAGGAAGCCAGCACGCGCTCGGAAAAAGCCTATGAAAAGCTGCGTGACGAGCTGGTCGCCAAGGTCGAGCAGGTCCGGCTGCACACCAACCGGATCGAGGAGTTGGTGATCCAGTTGAAGGAATTGAACCAGCGGATGAACGGGCTGGAGGGGCAGATGATGCGGCTCGCCGAGAGCTGCAAAGTGCCGCGCGACGAGTTCCTCAAAGCCTATCGCGGTCGCGAGATGGACCCGGCCTGGCTCGATGACGTCGCCAAGCTGCCGGGCAAGGGCTGGAAGCTGTTCGTCCCGCGGTTCGGTACCCAGGTCACCGAATTGCGCGCCCAGATCGGCCGGATCGCCGCCGAGGCGCAGCTGCCGATCGAGGAATTCCGGCGGGTCTATTCAACGGTTTCGCGTGGCGAACGGGATTCGACCCGGGCGAAGAAGGAAATGATCGAGGCCAATCTGCGCCTCGTGATCTCGATCGCGAAAAAATACACCAATCGCGGCCTGCAATTCCTGGATCTGATCCAGGAGGGCAATATCGGGTTGATGAAGGCGGTGGATAAGTTCGAATACCGCCGCGGCTATAAATTCAGCACCTATGCGACCTGGTGGATCCGTCAGGCGATCACCCGCAGCATTGCCGATCAGGCCCGCACCATCCGGATTCCGGTGCATATGATCGAGACGATCAACAAGCTGGTCCGTACCTCGCGCCAGATGCTCCACGAGATCGGCCGCGAGCCGACGCCGGAGGAATTGGCGGAAAAGCTTGGCATGCCGCTCGAAAAAGTGCGCAAGGTTCTCAAGATCGCCAAGGAACCGATCAGCCTCGAAACCCCGATCGGCGATGAGGAGGATAGTCATCTCGGCGATTTCATCGAGGACAAGAACGCGATCATACCCTTGGATGCTGCGGTTCATGCGAACCTCCGCGAAGCCGCCACCCGCGTGCTCTCCTCGCTCACCCCGCGTGAGGAACGCGTGCTGCGCATGCGCTTCGGCATCGGCATGAACACCGATCATACGTTGGAAGAAGTCGGCCAGCAGTTCAACGTGACGCGCGAGCGCATCCGCCAGATCGAGGCGAAGGCGTTGCGCAAGCTCAAGCACCCCTCGCGCAGCCGGAAACTCCGCAGCTTCCTCGAAGACTGAGCCGCCCATGCTTGACTATGCCCGCGCCCGGCCCGGCGAGGCCATCGATCGTATCGTGGTGACCGTCACCTTCATGCGACTCGATCGCCGCCCGCCGATCACCTGGTCGCCGCTGCCGCCGGACGCCGTGGTCCAGCCGGCGCGGCGCATGACCGTCGCGACCTATCGCGCGCTCTATGATCGGGTCGGCCAGCCCTGGCTGTGGTGGCTGCGCCGGATGATGCCGGACGACATGCTGGCCCGGCTGCTCGCCGACCCCGCCACCGCGATCCATGTGCTGACGCTGAACGGCGTCGAGGTCGGGTTTTTTGAGCTGGACGCGACACCTTGGCCCGATATCAACCTGAGTTATTTCGGTCTGACCCCCGAAGCGATCGGCCAGGGTATCGGATTTTCCCTGCTCGGCGCCGCGATCGAGCGCGTCTTCGCCGGGCCGGTGCGGGGCATGACGGTGAATACCTGCACGGCGGATCACCCCCGCGCGCTGCCGAATTATCTGCGCGCCGGATTTCGCGTCACGCGGCAGGTGAATGAGGTGTGGGACATCCCCTGCCGGCTCGGTTTCACCATCCCCGACCGGCTGCGCCCATCAGCCGGCTGACGCGGGCGGTCACACTGGCCGCATCGCGCGTTACGACATCACGCCCCGCTTCTCGGCGCGGCGTCCGTAGAGGAAGGTCCACACCATCAGAAGGCCGACGGTGGTGTAACCGACGACCGGGCCGATGATCAGGAACCGCCCGACCGGCAGTGAAAAGACCAGAACGCTGCGCACGGCGGTTTCGGCCACGAAGCCGACACCCCAGACCAGGGTCATCACCGCCATCATGCGGCGGAACGCCGGATCATCCTTGTAGGCCTCGAATTCGGCGCTGTCCTCGGCGGAGCGGCGTTTCAGGCTGGCGCTGGCCAGGACATACATCAGCGGCCGGCCGATGAGGGCAGAGACGATGAACACCACGCCGATCAACCCGGTGATCAGCGATTCCCGCATCAGCAGAAGCTTCGGCGACCCGCCCAGCGCGAAGCCGAGCAGCGACAGGCCGATGCCGCCGAGCACCATGACCGAGATCGCATCGACCCGCCGCTTGCGGGCGAACTCGATCAGGCTCCAGAGCATCGGCGGCGCGGCGGACGCCATGATGGCGTGGATCTCGCCGAGATGCGGCTTCGCCACCCGATAGACCACCCATGGCAGCAGAAAGTTGAACAGGATTTCCAGCGCCATCATCAGGCGTTTGCGGGTGATCATTCCGGTCATGACAGGATGTCGGCACCTTCCAGGATGCGCGTGCTCGCGCGCGTGATTTCATCAGCTCCGATCGGCTCGGCCCGCCCACCGGGATGGGTCGCGCGAAAATGCGCGGCAATCGCGTTGAACGCAACATCATTCTCCGCACGCGGGATCAGCCTGGTGGCCGAGGCAGGGGGGGTTGCGTCCATGAGATCTCCGATCCGGTGCCGTGGCCTCTGAGAATGGTCACGCCGGCGATGGCGGCAAGACGCCGGGCGATCATGTCAGCGCGATGTCATGCCGCCGCCTTGGCCTCGCGCCGGCGGTTGTGCAGGATGAATTCGGTGTAGCCGTTGGGTTGGGCGCGGCCCTTGAACACCAGATCGCAGGCGGCCTGGAAGGCGATGCCGTCGAAGCCTGGCGCCATCGGCTTGTAGAGCGGATCATCGGCGTTCTGGCGATCGACCACGGCGGCCATGCGGCGCAGGGTTGCCATCACCTGCGCCTCGGTGACGATGCCATGGTGCAGCCAGTTGGCGATGTGCTGCGCCGAGATGCGCAGGGTGGCGCGGTCTTCCATCAGGGCGACATTGTGGATGTCGGGCACTTTCGAGCAGCCGATGCCCTGGTCGATCCAGCGGACCACGTAGCCGAGGATGCCCTGGGCGTTGTTGTCGAGCTCCTGCTGGATGTCGTCGGGCGCCCAGTTCGGCCGGTCGGCGAGCGGGATCGTCAGCAGATCGTCCAGCGCGCCGATCGGGCGGGATTTCAGCTCCTCCTGGCGGCGGGCGACGTCGATCATGTGGTAATGCAGGGCGTGCAGGGTGGCGGCGGTGGGTGAGGGGACCCAGGCGGTGTTGGCCCCGGCGCGGGGATGGCCGATTTTCTGGTCCAGCATCGCCGCCATCGCGTCCGGCGCCGCCCACATGCCCTTGCCGATCTGGGCATGGCCGGGCAGGCCGCAGGCGATGCCGATCTCGACGTTGCGATCCTCGTAGGATTTGATCCAGGGGGTGTTTTTGATCTCGTTTTTGCGGATCATCGGCCCCGCCTCGATCGAGGTGTGGATTTCATCGCCGGTGCGATCGAGGAAGCCGGTGTTGATGAAGAAGATGCGCTGGCGCGCCGCGGCGATGCAGGCGGCGAGATTGGCCGAGGTGCGGCGCTCCTCGTCCATGATGCCCATTTTGATCGTGTTGGCCGGCAAATCGAGCAGGGTTTCGGCCGCGGCGAACAGCGCATCGGCATAGGCGACCTCATCGGGTCCGTGCAGCTTGGGCTTGACGATGTAGATCGAGCCGGCGCGCGAGTTCCTGGCACCGGTGCGGTTGAGGTCGTGCCGGCCGCACAGGGCGCTGACCACGAGATCGAGCATGGTCTCCGGGATCGGCTGGCCTTCGGCGTCGCGCACGGTGTCGGTATAGATATGGTGGCCGACGTTGCGGATCAGCATCAGAACCCGGCCGGAGAGGGTGAGGGGGGTGCCGTCCGGCGCGGTGTAGGTGCGGTCTTCGGCGAGGCGGCGGGTGAAGCGCCGGCCGTTTTTTTCGACGGATTCCTCGAGCGTGCCGGTCATCAGGCCGAGCCAGTTGCGATAGACCAGCACCTTGTCCTCGGCATCGACGGCGGCGACGCTGTCCTCGGCGTCCATGATCGAGCTGATCGCGGATTCGATCACCAGATCGGCGATGCCGGCGGGATCGGTGCGGCCGACGACATGGGTGGGGTCGATGACGATCTCGACATGCAGATTATGGTTGCGCAGCAGGATCGCGGTGGGTTTGTCAGGATCGCCCCGGTAGCCGGCGAATTGCGCGCCGTGGGCGATGCCGGTCTCGCCGCGTTCGAGCACCACGGCGAGATGGCCGTTATGGATGTGATAGCCGCGCGCCTCCTTGTGGCTGCCGACCGAGAGGGGGAAATTGGCGTCGAGAAAGGCGCGGGCGCGGGCGACCACGGCGGCGCCGCGCACCGGGTTGTAGCCCTTGCCGCGTTCCTGGCCGTTGGTTTCGGCGATCGCATCGGTGCCATAGAGCGCATCGTAGAGGCTGCCCCAGCGCGCGTTGGCCGCGTTCAGCGCATAGCGCGCGTTCATGACCGGGACGACGAGCTGCGGCCCGGCGATGCTGGCGATTTCGGGATCGACCCGTTCGGTGCTCACCGTGACGGCGGCGGGTTCGGGTTGCAGATAGCCGATTTCGCGCAGGAAGGCCTGATAGTCCGCCTGGTCGATCGGTTGCGCCTTGTGGGTGCGGTGCCACTGGTCGATCGCGGTTTGCAGGCGGTCGCGCTCGGCCATCAAGGCGGCGTTGCGCGGGGCGAAAGATGTGATGAAGGCACCGAACCCCTGCCAGAACGCCGCCGGGTCCAGCCCGGTGCCGGGCAGGGCGTGGGTTGCGATGAAATCGTGCAAGGGGGCCGCGATTCTGATGCCGCCGGCCTCGATATAGGGTTGGCTCATGACAGATCTCCATCCATTGCGGCGGTTTTGGCCAAATGCCCTGACTTTGTCGAGTGCCGGGACCGGATCGGCGCCATGCCTTCGGGCCGGTTGGCGGTTGCGTCGCCTCTGGCATTGGCGTGCCGGATCGGTGATAAACCGGCATGGCCCGGTTTCAATCCTGCCTGATCGTCACCTACGGGCGCAGCGGCTCGACCTTGATGCAGGGTATTCTGAATACGATCGAGGGTTGGTTGATCCGGGGCGAGAACGAGCATTTCGCGGTTCATTTGTTTCACGCGCATCAGGCGCTGCACCGGGCGGTGACCGGACCCTATGCGGGGGACAGCACGGCGCCGAACATGCCGTGGTACGGGTTGCATGAGGTCGATCTGGCGGTGATGCGGGCGGATTGCGCCGGTCTGATCCGCCATGTGCTGGTGCCGCCGGCGCGTGATCACGGGGTGAGGTGCTTCGGCTTCAAGGAGATCCGCTATCTGTTCGAGCCGGATGAGCTGCGGGAATATCTGGATTTTTTGCATGATGTGCTGCCCGATCTCGGCGTGGTGTTCAATTTCCGCGACCATGACCAGGTGTTGCGCTCGGGGTGGTGGGCGGGCGGGGATGCCGGCGCGACGCGCGCATTGCTCAACCGTTTCGAACGCGCGGCGCTGGGCTATCATGTCGATGGCAGGGCGCCGTCCTGCATCGTGCGCTACGAGGAGATCCTGCGCCGGGGCGCTGCCTTGGCCGGGTTGTTCGGGTTTCTCGACGAGGCGATGGATCAGGCGCGGCTCGACCGGGTGTTCGCGACGGTTCACAGTACGGTGACGGCGGGGCACGGTGACGGCGGGCGGCTGAGGCGGGTGGTTGGGGAATAACCTGAGGTTCATTGATTTTGTTGCGATATCGTAATGATTTGGACGTGCGCGAACCTGGGGCGTCAGGCGGGTTTTTCGCGGAATTTGCGCCGGGGCGGCCAGAACCGGTTGCCGGGGCCGAACAAGGTGGGGCCGGGATAAAGGTGATCCGGGTGGCGGGTCTCGATGCCGGCGAACTGACCGGGTTTCGCTTCAGGGGCGGGCCTCGGCTTTGGGGCGGAGGGCGGGC
>NZ_JBMFGY010000011.1:0-12973 GCF_049977125.1 Acidiphilium sp.
GCCTTGCCTTACCCGCGCCGTGTCGTCTCAGTGATTATCGCGGGGCACGCCGAAGCGTTCGGCGATGCGTTGGTAGGTGATGGCGGGTTCGAGCACGGCGCCGGTTTCGAGTTGGCTGGTGAAGCGGCGGTGGATTTCTTGCCAGGGGGTTTGGTTCAGCAGTTCGGGCAGTGCCATGGTTTCGCGGCGGCGGGTGAGTTCGGCGTTGTCGATCAGGATGTTGGCGGTGCGGGTTTTCAGATCGACCCGGATGCGATCGCCGGTTTTCAGGAGCATCAGGCCGCCGCCGATGGCGGATTCCGGGCTGGCGTTGAGGATGGAGGGGCTGCCGGAGGTGCCGGACTGGCGGCCGTCGCCGATGCAGGGGAGTTGGTTGATGCCTTTTTGCACCAGGGCGTCGGGTGGCAGCATGTTCACCACTTCGGCGGAGCCGGGGTAGCCGATCGGGCCGCAGTTGCGGATGACCAGGATGCAGTCGGCATCGATGTTCAGGTCGGGGTCGTTGATGCGGTGGTGATAATCCTCGGGTCCTTCGAACACGATGGCGCGGCCTTCGAAGGCGTCGTGATCGCCGGGTTTGCGCATGAAGCGGTCGCGGAATTCGGGTGAGATGACCGAGGTTTTCATGATCGCGCTGTGGAACAGGTTGCCGGTGAGCACGGCGAAGCCTGCGTGTTCGTGCAGCGGGGTGGCGTAATCGGTGATCATTTCGGCATCGACGCTGCGTTTGCCGCGATTTTCCGCGCCGATGGTGCGGCCTGACACGGTGAGGGCGTCTTCCTGGATTTTGCCGTGGCGGATCAGTTCGCCGATGACGGCGGGCAGGCCGCCGGCGCGGTGGAAGCGTTCGCCGAGATATTTGCCGGCCGGCATCATGTTGACCAGGAGGGGGATTTCGTAGCCGAGCCGATCCCAGTCGGCGATGTCGAGTTCGACGCCGATGTGGCGTGCGATGGCGATGATGTGGGGCGGGCAGTTGGTTGAGGCGCCGATCGCGGAGGCGCAGACGATGGCGTTTTCGAAGGCCGCGCGGGTCAGGATGCGGGAGGGGCGGAGGTCTTCGTGTACCATGTCGACGATGCGTTTGCCGGTTTCATAGGCGATTTGCGCGCGTTCGCGGTAGGGGGCGGGGATGGCGGCGCAGCCGGGCAGGGACATGCCGAGCGCCTCGGCCAGGGCGTTCATCGAGCTGGCGGTGCCCATGGTGTTGCAATGGCCGACGCTGGGGGCGGAGCCGGCGACCATGTCGATGAATTTGTCATAGGCGATGTCACCGGCGGCGAGGCGGCGGCGGGCTTCCCACACCACGGTGCCGGAGCCGACCAGCTCGCCTTCGAACCAGCCATCGAGCATGGGGCCGCCGGAGAGGACGATGGCGGGGAGATCGACGGTGGCGGCGCCCATGATCATGGCCGGGGTGGTTTTGTCGCAGCCGGTGGTGAGCACCACGCCGTCGAGCGGGTAGCCGAACAGGACTTCGACCAGGCCGAGGTAGGTGAGGTTGCGGTCGAGTGCCGCGGTTGGGCGTTTGCCGGTTTCCTGGATCGGGTGGACGGGAAACTCGATCGGCACGCCGCCGGCGGCGCGGATGCCATCGGCCACGCGCTTGGCGAGTTCGATGTGGTGGCGGTTGCAGGGCGAGAGGTCGCTGCCGGTCTGGGCGATGCCGATGATCGGCTTGCCGGATTGCAATTCCTCGCGGGTCAGGCCGTAGTTGAGGTAGCGTTCCAGGTATAGGGCGGTCATGCCGGGATTGGCCGGGTTGTCGAACCATTGGGCGGAACGCAGCTTGGTCGGGGTGTTGCTCATCGGTGTGACTTTCAGTTCGACCAGCCGCCGTCGATCACATGGGCGACGCCGGTGGTGAAGCGGGATTCGTCGGAGGCGAGGTAGAGGGCGAGCATGGCGATTTCATCGGGCGTGCCGAGGCGGCCCATGGGTTGGCGGGCGACGAATTCCGCCTCGATTGTCGCGGTGTCGGTATTGCGGGACGCGGCGAGGGCGGCGATGCGGCCGCGCAGCGACGGGCTTTCGACCGTGCCGGGGCAGATCGCGTTGCAGCGGATGCCTTTGGTGATGAAATCCGCCGCGACGGATTTGGTCAGCCCGATCACGGCGGCTTTGGAGGCGCCATAGGCGCAGCGGTTGACGGTGCCTTTGATGCTGCCGACGGTGGAGGCGATGTTGATGATCGAGCCGCCGCGCTTTTCCAGCATGCCGGGCAGGAAGGCGCGGATGGTGTGGAACATCGCGGTGACGTTGAGGTCGAAGGAGAAGCGCCACTCCGGTTCGGTGCCGTCGAGCACCGAGCCGTGCGCGACGTAGCCGGCGGCGTTGACCAGGATGTCGATCGGGCCGAGGGCGTCCGCCATGGCGGTGATCGCGGCCGGATCGGTGACGTCGAGCGCGCGGGCGCCGGGGAGGGCGGCGAGGAGGGTGGCGTCACGGTCGGTTGCGATGACGCTGGCGCCCTCGTGGATCAGGGTCTCGGCGATGGCGCGGCCGATGCCCTGGCCGGCCGCGGTGATGAAGGCGGTTTTGCCGGCGACGCGGCCTGATCGTGACATTCCGGTTTCCTCGTTTCTGCACTTGCCGGGGTTTTTACGCTTGCCGGGGTTTTTGCGCTTGTCCGGACGGGCGACTGGACCCAGACTGGTGTGGTTGATACATGATGGTTACCAATAACCGACAGAAGCGGCAAGTATCAGGGGGGGAGGATGACCGAGGGATTTCATATTTATGATCCGCGGATGCGCGCGATGCTGTTGATGAATGCGGCGGTCGAGCGGATTGCGACCGGGTTTCGCTGGGCGGAGGGGCCGGTGTGGTTCGGCGATGCGAATTGCCTGTTGTGGAGCGACATTCCGAACGACCGGATCATGCGCTGGTGGCCGGGCGGGGCGATGGATGTGTATCGCGCGCCGGCGCACCATGCCAATGGGCATACGCGCGACCGGCAGGGCAGGTTGATCAGCTGCGAGCATGGCCGGCGCTGCATCAGCCGCACGGAATTCGATGGCAGCGTGACGGTGCTGATCGATCAGTTCGAGGGCAGGAAGCTGAATTCGCCGAATGACGTGGTGGTGAAATCGGACGGGACGATCTGGTTCACCGACCCTGATTACGGGATCATGACCGATTACGAGGGGCATCGCGCGGCGAGTGATCAGGGGGCGTGCCGGGTGTACCGGTTTGATCCGGCGGCGGGGTCGATCGTTGCGGTGGCCGAGGATTACGAGCGGCCGAACGGGATTGCGTTCAGCCCGGACGAGCGGTTGCTGTATGTGGCGGATACCGGCTTTACCCATCGGGACGGCGGGCCGCACCATATTCGGGTGCATGAGGTGATCGATGGCGCGCGGCTGGGGCCGGGGGCGGTGTTTACGGTGATCGAGCCGGGATTTGCCGATGGGTTCCGGCTCGATGAGCATGGCAATGTCTGGACCAGTTGCGGCGCGGGCAACGCGGTTGCGGTGTTCGCCCCGGATGGGACGCCGCTGGGCCGGATCGATCTGCCGGAGATGGTCAGCAATCTGTGTTTCGGCGGGGTCAAGCGCAACCGGCTGTTCGTGACGGCGACGACCTCGGTGTATTCCCTCTTTATCGGCGTGCGCGGCCATCCTATGGTATGAGCATGAGGCGTGACACGGCGCTTATTGTGGTTGATGTGCAGCGCGATTTCTGCGCCGGCGGCCCGCTCGCGGTGGCGGATGGCGATGCGGTGGTGCCGCTGATCAACGCGCTGGCGCGGCATTATGCGACCGTTGTGATCACCCAGGACTGGCACCCGGCGGATCATGCCTCGTTCGCCAGCCAGCATCCGGGGCGCGCGGCGTTCGAGACGATCGATTGGGCGGGGGCGACGCAGATTTTGTGGCCGGATCATTGCGTGATGGCGAGTGCCGGGGCGGCGCTGCATCCGGGGCTTGAGATACCGCACGCGGCGCTGATTCTGCGCAAGGGGTTGAACCGGATGATCGATTCCTATTCGGCGTTTCTCGAGGCCGATCGGACGACCCGCACCGGGTTGGACGGGTATCTGGCGGCGCGGGGGATTGCCGCGGTGGATTTATGCGGGCTGGCGACGGATTATTGCGTGGCGTGGTCGGCGCAGGATGCGCGGCGGTTCGGCTTCGGGGCTCGGGTGATCGAGCCGGCGTGCCGGGCGATCGATCGGGACGGGTCGCTGGCGGCGGCGTGGGCGGCGATGACGGCGGCGGGGGTCGCGCGGAGCGGCCTGGTCTGATACCAGCGCGCGCATGAACGAGGCGCGCTTATGAGCGAGGCGGGGGAGCGTCGGCGGCGGATCGCGCGGCGGGCGTTTGCCGTGCTCGCGGTGATCGGGGGGGTGGCGCTCGCGGTGGTGTATGGGCCGGAAATCGCCTCGGGCAATTATCACCGCGCGGCGATCGAGCGGCTGGCGAGCGATGCGCTGGGGCGGCGGGTGACGATCGCGGGGCCGATCGCGCTGTCGCTGCTGCCGGAGCCGCAGTTGCGCGCCGATACCATCACCATCGGCGGTCCACGGGGCGGGTTGATCACGGCGGCGACTCTGAAGCTCGATCTGGCGCCCGGGCCTCTGCTGCTGGGGCGGTTGCGCGCGACCACGCTGACGCTGCGCAAGCCCGATGTGTCGCTGCCATGGCCGCTGCCGGGCGGGGCCGCCGCGATCGCGCCGCCGCCGTGGCTGGCCTCGCTGCATGCCACGATCGTGGATGGCCGGTTCCGGCTGGGCGCGATCACGTTCGACCATGCCGATCTGTCGATTTTCACCGGCGGGCCGCATGCGGTGCTGGCCGCCTCCGGCACGGTGATGCTGGATGGCGCGACGGCGAAGGCGACATTGGACATCGACAACGCGGGCGGGAGCGCGCCGGCGCCGGTGGCCGGTTCGCTCAGCCTGGACAAGGGCACGGCGGCGCGGCTCGATTTCAAGGGCAGTCTCGATCGCGCCAGCGTGCTCGCCGGCGTGCTGACCGGCAGCGCGGCGCCGGCGCTGCTCGCGCGGGTGATGCCGGGGGGGACGCCGGAATCGGGCTTGTTTCGCGCGGCGCTCAGTGTCGATGGCGCGGCGCTGGTGTTGCGGCGGATCGATGCCACGCTGGGCGGCAGCCATGTGGGGGGGCGCGCCGTGCTCGACCTGCGGCCGGCGCCGTTGCTGCGGCTGGATCTGACCGCCGAGAACGTGCGGCTTGGCCGCGGGTTCGGCCTGTTGCGCGCGGTAGCGGGGGTGGTGCCGCTCGCGGGGGTTGTTGCGGTGCGCGGCGGCACGATCGGGGGCGTCGCAGTCGATCGGCTGGATGCGATTTTGCTCGGCGATGCCACGGCGCTGCGGGTGACATCGCTGCGGGCGGCGCTGGGGCATGGCGCCGTGGTGACCGCCAGCGATCTGGTGATGGCGCGGCGGGGGGAGATGGGCGGGCGCGTGACGGGGGCGTTCCGGCTGGTGGCGCCTGATCCGGCGGGGCTGCTCGGCGCGCTGGGGGATCGGCTCGGGGTGATGCCGTCATGGCCGGCGGGTCTCGGCGGGGTGAGCGTGGCCGGGCGGATCGCGGTGGGGCGCGACAGGCTGGGGCGCGACAGGCTGGGGCGCGCCGGGCTGGGGCGCGACGGGATCGAGGCGACGGGGTTGCACGGCAGTATCGGCGGCGAGGAGGCGCCGGTCTCGCGGTTCACCGGTGCGCTGGTGCTCGATCCGGGCGAGCGGGCGACTCGGGTGGCGATCCGCCTCGGGTTCGATCGGCTGACTCTGCGCCGGCGGAGTTTGCGATCGGTGGCGCGGTTGCTGGCGGGCGCGGGCGGGGCGATCACCGGACCGTTCGCGGTTTCGGCGGCCACGTTGATCGTGCCGGGGATTGTGCCGGGGATCGTGCCGGGGGCGGATGGCGCGGCGGCGCCGCTTGTCACGGCCACGCATTTGCTGCTCGACGGCGCGTTCGCCGACGCGGCGCAGGGCGGTGGCGTCGCGCTGCGGTTCGCGAGCCTGCGGTTGGGCCAGGCGATGCTGGTGGGACATGGCGCGCGGCTGCGGGATGGCGGTATCGTCGCGGCGCGGCTGCTGATGTCCGGGCGCGATGCCGGGACGTCGCTTGGCGCGATCGCGCGGGCGATCGGGGTCGCGGCGACTGCACGCGCGATCGGGGTCGCGGCGACTGCACGCGCGATCGGGGGGGATCGGGCGCGGGTGCTCGACCGGGCGGGGCTGGCGTTGCCGCTGTGGCATCATCGCTTCGCCGTCGCTCTGGTGGCGGCGGGGCCGGCGGCGGCGCTGCATACCGGGGTGACGGTGCATCTGGGTCCGATCCGCGCCGCGGCGCAGCCGGTGGTCGATCTGGTCAGCGGCACCGGGTCGGGGGCGCTGAGCCTGCATGCGCCGAATGCGGTTGCGCTGATCCGCGATCTGGGCGGTGCGGCGCTGCTCGGGGCGCGCAACGGGCTGGACTGGCCGGGGGCGGGGTCGATCAGCCTGCGCGCGAGCGGGTTCGCGACGCCGGATATGGTGGGATTGTCGAGCTTCGTGCTCTCGCTGGGCGCGCTGACCGCCTCGGGGCGGTTGAACCTTGCGACCACGGCCACGCCGAAGCTGCTGAGCGGGGGGATCGCGGCGGATACATTGGCGATTCCGGCGCCGTCCCGCCTGCTCGCGTTGGCGGATCTGGCGCTGGGCGGCGGCATCGCCGTCTCGCTGCCGGTGGTGAGTGCGGCGCGGATCGATCGGGCCGAGACCACGATCGCGACCGGGGCGACGTTTGGCCTTGTGGTTACGCCAAGCGGGGGCACGCCAAGCGGGGGAACGCCTGATCTGACCTTGAAAATCCGGCATGCGGGCGTGGCGGGCGGCGCGTTCGAGGGCACGGCGGGGCTGACCGGCGCGGTTGCGCGATCGCCGGCGACGTTCAGCCTCGCCGGGCATCTCGATCATGCCGATGCCGCCACGCTGGCGGCGGATGGCGCGGATTTCGGGATCGATCTGCCGGTGACCGGCGGGGTGCTCGATCTGGCGGGGATTTTGACGGCGACGGGTGCCGATCCGGCGTCATGGGGCGCCAGCCTGGCCGGGCGCGTCACCGCGACCGGCACCGGCCTCGCGCTGCGCGGGATCGATCTGGCCGCTGCCGGGGCGGCGCTGGCCAGGGCGGTGGCGGCGCGCCCGCGGATTGGCCGGATCGCGGCGGCCGGGTTGCTGCGTCATGCGCTGAGCGGGGGCGCCACCGGCTTTGCCACCGGCAGCGCGACCGGGGTGGTGGCCGGGGGTATTCTCACGCTGGATCACGCCGATCTCGCGGGGGATGCCGGCGGGCTGGACGGCGCCGGCACGATCGATCTGGCGCGACGGCGGTTGAAGCTGACGATCACCGCGGCACCGGTGGTGGCGGGGCATCGATCGGCGCCATCGCTGACGCTGGCGCTGAGCGGCGATGCGGCGCGGCCGGTCGCGCGGCCGCATGTCGATGCCGCGATCGGGTGGATCAGGGCGCATCGACCCAGGCCGGCCGCGCCATGACCGCGCTCCGGCGGTGGCAGTTGTCGGCCTATCTGTTGCTCAATTTCGGTTTCTTTTTCTTCGATACCGCGATGGGGTTGTTCGATGTCGCGACCTACGGGTATTTCACCCGCCAGCATGTCGCGCCGGCGCTGTTTGCGCTTGATTTCGTCATGGTCAGCGTGCCGATGCTGGCGGGGGGCTGGCTCGCGCATCTGCTCAACCGGCGCTTTGGCGTGCGCGCGGTGATCGGGCTGGGCTATGCGATCGCGACGGCGGGGTTTCTGACGCTGTATTTGAGCGGATGGTATCGTGTGCCGGCCTGTCTGCTGCTGGTGGCGCTGCTGCTCGGCATCGTGTTCAGCGCGATCCTGCCGGCGCTGTCGCGGTTCATCCGCGATGTGTTCGGCGCCGGGCGCGGGGCTGTGCTGGCGCTGAAGCTCGATGCGATTTTCATGGCGGTCGGCATGGTCGCGGGGGTCGGTTTCGGCACGGTCTGGTTCGAGCGCGAGGGGTTGGGCGTGTTTTTTCCGCTTGCGACCGCCTGTTTCGCGCTGGCCGGGACGGTTCATGTCACGACCTTGTTTTTCCCCGGCGTGCTGCGCGACTATGCCGGGCCGGAAACGCCGGGGCGCTGGGTCGCGACCCTCGCGGCGATGCGCAGTGCCGAAACCAAATGGCGCAGCCTGATGCTGCAACCCTCGCTGAACCTGGTGATCGTGCCGCTGATGGTGGGGCTGCCCGCCTTTGCGGCGCGGCGGCATTATGGCGCGCTGCCGGTGATCGGCCTGGTCGCGGCGCCGATCGTGGTGCTGGCCGGGCGGCGGTGCGGCATGCTGGCCGGACGGCTGGTGGTGCCGGAGGTGGTGCTGCGGCTGATGGTGGGGCGGCGTGGTGCCGCGGTGTGGCCGATGGCGGGGTTTCTGCTGCTGTATGTTCTGGCGTTTCTGACCCGGCGGCTCGAGCTGGTGTTCATGCTCGTGGTGTGCGCGCATGTTTTGAGCAATGTGGTGGCGGGTGCGGTGTTCTATGGCGTGCAGACCGAATTTCCCGCAGGCGAGACCGCCGCCGCCAGCGCCCTGCAAACCCAGCTTGCCACCGCCGTCTGGGTGGTGGCGGCGGCGCTCGCCACGCTGGTGATGGTGGTGCTGCCGCCGGCGTTCACCATCGGGCTTGCGGCGATCGGGCTGGTGATCGCCGCCCTTCTGCTGCATGGCCACGGCATCGGCGGGTTTCAATCACCGGCCGTGGGTCCTATAGCGAAACGACAGTCCTGATGACCGACCAACGGAGGCAACGATGATCGAGCTTTATTACTGGACCACGCCGAACGGCCACAAGATCACCATGTTTCTCGAGGAGAGCGGCACTGCCTACACGATCCACCCGGTCAATATCGGGGCGGGGGATCAGTTCGCGCCGGATTTTCTCAGGATTGCGCCGAACAACCGGATCCCCGCCATTATCGATACCGCGCCCGCCGATGGCGGGGCGGCGATCAGCGTGTTCGAATCGGGGGCGATCCTGCATTATCTGGCGGAGAAGACCGGAAAATTCCTGCCCGCCGACCTGCGCGGCCGGACCGAGGTGATGGAATGGCTGTTCTGGCAGATGGGCGGTCTTGGCCCGATGCTCGGGCAGAACCATCATTTCAGCCAGTATGCGCCGGAACGGCTCGACTACGCGATCACGCGCTATGTCAATGAGACCAACCGCCTCTATGGGGTGCTGAACCAGCGCCTGGCCGATCGGGACTTCATCGCGGGGGATTATTCGATCGCCGACATGGCCTGCTATCCCTGGATTGTGCCGTATGAGCGTCAGGGCCAGTCACTCGAGGATTTTCCGCATCTGAAACGCTGGTTTCACGCGATCCGGACGCGTCCGGCGACATTGCGCGCGTATGAGAAGGCCAAGTCGGTCTCGCAGACCGCGACGGTGACCGAGGAGTCGAAGAAAATCCTGTTCGGCCAGACCGCCCAGCACGTGCGGTGAGACCTGCGTGATGCTGGGATGAGGAGGATCGGGGGATCGGCGGGGCTAGAGCATTATCCGATCAGATGGAGTCATCTGATCGGATGAGAATGCTCTATTTATCAATATCCTAGAGCACTACATCCGATCCAATGGGATCGGAAAGTGCTCTAGAGCGATATGCGATTAAGTTGACGCGGCAGCGGCAACATAATTGCATGAAATCGCTCGAAAAAATAAAGATCTAGAGCGTTACGCTGAAAGCATCACGCTCTAGCGTTATCCTTTTGGCACCCGGATGACGAACCGGGCGCCGATGATGGCACCCGAGGCGTTGCGCCGGTTTTCCGCCATGATGCGGCCGAGATGCGCCTCGATGATCTGGCGTGAGATCGACAGGCCGAGTCCGGAATGGCTGCCGAAACTCTCCGATTGCGGCCGTTCGGAATAGAACCGGTCGAACACGTCGTTGAGCTTGGCGTCGGGGATGCCTGGCCCTTCGTCCTCGACCGCGATTTCGATCATGCTGCCGGTTTCACGCCCGCGCAGCCAGATTTTGCCGTTCGGCGGGCTGAACGAGGCGGCATTGCCGATCAGGTTGCGCAGCACCTGCACCAGGCGCCCCTCGGCGCCGCGCACCACGAGGCCGGATTTCGGGGCGTCGAGCAGCATCACCGGGTCGCGGTCCTTGCGCGTCGCCTCGTGGATTTCGGCCAAGGCGGAGAGGATGGGCGCGAGATCGACCGGTTCGAGCGCGGTGCGCGACATTTCGGAATCGAGGCGCGAGGAATCGCTGATGTCGGAGATCAGCCGGTCCAGCCGCTGCACGTCCTGGGCGATGATGTCGAACAGGCGGGCAGCGCGCGCGGGATCGTCCATCCGGCGGATGGTCTCGATCGCCGAGCGGATCGAGGACAGGGGGTTCTTGATTTCATGCGCGACATCGGCGGCGAAGCGCTCGATCGCGTCCATCCGCGCCCAGAGCGCGTGGGCGGAATCGGCGAGGGCGCGGGCGAGGGTGCCGATTTCATCCGAACGCGCCGCGATCGCGGGGGGGACCGGCTCGGCCATCGCCGCACGGCCCTCGCGCAGCCGGTTGGCCGAGGCGGCGAGGCGGAGCAGCGGGGTTGCGATGGTGCGCGCGAGATAGGCCGAGAGCAGCACGGTCAGCGCCAAAGCGAGGCCGAACAGGGCGAGAATCGAGACGCGGATGGCGAATACCGCGCGATCCACCTCGGTCGCCTCGCGGGTCAGCAGCACGACGCCGACGGATTGCTTCGAGCGGATGATCGGCTCGGCCACGGTGATCAGCAGGCGTCCATCGGGCGCGCGGCGGATGTAGGGGGCGGCCTGATGATGGGCGGGCGTGCTGGTCAGGCGCAGGGCCTCGCGCACGCTCGGCTGCCAGCCCAGCCCCGCCGCTTCGCTGCCCGAACCGGCCGGGGCAATCTCGGGATTGGGCAGGAAGGCCAGGAACTGGTCGTAGAGAAAACTGATCGCGCGGGCGAAGTCGTCGCGCGGGCGCACCGAGGGCAGCGGTTCGGTGATGATCGCGCCACCCGGCCCCTGGCGGATGCGCGAATTGGCGATCACCTGGCCATCGGCGCCGTAGATCAGCGCCTGGGCGTTCGGGGTCGGCTCGATCAGCCGGTAGAGCAGGGGGCGGGCGAGATCGGCGTTGATCGTTGGTTGATTGGCGGCGTTGGGCTGCACCGCCGATTCGGCCAGCGCGCCGGCATAGATCCGCGCCTGTTCGCGCAGGGCGGTGACCTCGGCGGTCAACAGCCCGTGCTGATACTGATCGAGATAGAGAAGGGCCGCGACGATCAGCGCCAGCGGCAAGGCGTTGACCAGAAGGATGCGCCGCAGCAGCGGCGACATGCGCCACGGCGGCGGCGGCGGAACGCTCATGCCTCTTTGTAGCGATAACCGATGCCGTACAGGGTCTCGATCTGGTCGAACTCCTCATCGAGGGCGCGGAATTTGCGGCGGAGGCGCTTGATGTGGCTGTCGATCGTGCGGTCGTCGACATAGACGCTCTCGCCATAGGCGGCATCGATCAGCTGGTCGCGCGATTTCACCATGCCCGGCCGTGTCGCCAGCGCCTTGACCAGAAGGAATTCGGTGACGGTGAGCTGGATGTCCAGCCCTTTCCAGAGACATTGATGCTTGGTCTCGTCGAGGGTGAGGTGGCCGCGCGCCATCAGCCCGGCGGGAATGGCGCCGGCGCCCTCGGCACGGCTGGCCTCGTTGCGGCGCAGCAGGGTGCGGATGCGTTCCAGGAGGAGGCGCTGGCTGAACGGCTTGGTGATGTAGTCATCGGCGCCGAGGCGCAGGCCCATCAGCTCGTCGAGCTCATCGTCCTTGCTGGTCAGGAAGATGACCGGCATGGCGGAGCGGGCGCGCAGGCGCTGGAGCAGCTCCATCCCGTCCATGCGCGGCATTTTGATGTCGAGCACGGCGAGATCGACCGGCCGCGCCATCAGCCCCTGAAGGGCGGATTCGCCGTCGGTGTAGGTGCGGACCAGGAAGCCTTCCTGCTCCAATGTCATCTGGACCGATTCGAGGATATTGCGGTCATCGTCAACCAGGGCGATTGTATGTTTCATGTCTCTGCTTCAACGGGTAATCTGTCGTAGTAATGCCGGAGTGACGTGGCGGGAATGTGGTGACAATGCAAGACCTGAGGGAACTCCATAACGATATCCACCGCGAGGCGCGGATGTTGCTGCGCGCGGCGCGGGTGGGCAGCCTCGCTGTGCTGGAGGATGACTACCCCGCACTCGCCCTGGTGACGCCGGCGGTGGCGCTCGATGGCGCGGTGATCCTGCTGCTCTCGCAGCTATCGGCGCATACCCGCGCGCTCGATCGCGATCCGCGCTGCGCGCTGATGGTCAGCGGCGAGGCGAGCGAGCGCAATCCGCAGACCGCGGCACGGCTCTCGCTGGTGTGCGATGCGACGCGCAGCGATGATCCGGCGGATCGCGCCCGCTATCTCGCGATCCATCCCTATGCCGAGTTCTATGCGGGATACACCGATTTCGGCGTGTACCGGCTCGAGCCGGTCGCGGCCCGCTACGTCGGTGGCTTCGCGCGCGCGGCGACTCTCAGCGTCGATCGGCTGGCGCCGGTGACCGAGGCGCTGAACAATGCCGACGCCGCGGCCGCCGCCATCGCCGCCGCGAACGGCGCGCAGGCCGCACGGCTCGATGCCATCGCCGCGCGGCATGGCGGCGAGGGCGCGGGCTGGCGGGTGGCGACACTCGACCCCGACGGGTTCGACCTGGTCCGCGAAGCGGTGGTGCTGCGGCTGGGGTTTCGGCGCGGCCTGCGGGTTTATGATGATTTCATGACCGAACTGGCGACCGACCCCAGGTTCGCCGATGCGTGAGGCGCACCGCCGATGGGGCGAGCCGGAGCGGCCCGGCAGGGTTGGTGGCCCGGTGTTGACCGACGCCGCGCGCGTTCATCGTGCCCGCGTTTATCGTGCCCGCGTTTATCGTGCCCGCGTTTATC
>NZ_JBMFGY010000011.1:13073-54206 GCF_049977125.1 Acidiphilium sp.
CGCGTTCATCGTGCCCGCGTTTATCGTGCCCGCGTTTATCGTGCCCGCGTTTATCGTGAAGGAGGCCTGACGTGACCGCAGCGCTACCGGCGGGCGCCGCCATCCTTGATCAGACCGTTCATAATGCGGCGTTTCTGGCCTGCGCCGGGATCGGCCGGGTGACGGCGCTGCACGCCAACCTCACGGCGCCGGCCCTGGTTACCCATGCGATCCGCCGCGGGGAGGGGCGGTTGTCGGCGGATGGCGCGTTGATCGTGCAGACCGGGCTCCACACCGGACGGTCGGCCGGCGATAAATTCGTGGTCGATGAACCCGCCACGACGCGCGATGTGTGGTGGGGCAAGGTCAATCAGAAATTATCGGCGCCGCATTTCGCGACCCTCAAGGGCCGGGTCCAGGCCTATTTGCAGGATCGCGAGCTCTACAGCCAGGATCTGTTCGCCGGGGCCGATCCGGACTGCCGCATCCGCCTGCGCCTGATCACCACCAACGCCTGGCAGGCGCTGTTCGCGCGCAATATGTTCATCCGCCCGTCCGCCACCGAACTCGCGGGGTTCGAGCCCGATTACGTGATTTTGCACGCGCCCGATTTCGAGGCCGATCCGGCGATCGATGGGGTGGCGTCGCGCACGGCGATCGCCCTGTCGTTCGCGGAGCGGCGCATCGTGATCGCCGGCACGCATTATGCCGGTGAAATCAAGAAATCGATCTTCACCGTGATGAACTGGTTGCTGCCCGAACGCGGCGTGCTGCCGATGCATTGCAGCGCCAATATCGGTGGGGATGGCGACGTGGCGCTGTTTTTCGGCCTGTCCGGCACCGGCAAGACCACGCTGTCGTCCGATCCGGAACGCCGCCTGATCGGCGATGACGAGCACGGTTGGGGACCGAACGGCGTTTTCAACTTCGAAGGCGGCTGCTACGCCAAGGTGATCGACCTCGAAGCCGGGGCGGAACCCGAGATCTATGCCGCCGCGCACCGCTTCGGCACCGTGCTCGAGAATGTGGTGGCGGACCCGCGCGGCGTGGTCGATCTCGCGGATCGCACGCTGACCGAAAATACCCGCGCCTGCTATCCGATCGATTTCATCCCCCATGTGGAAGCCTCGGGGCGGGGGGGTCAGCCGCGGCATGTCGTCATGCTGACGGCCGATGCGTTCGGCGTGCTGCCGCCGCTCGCGCGGTTGACGCCGGCGCAGGCGATGTATCATTTTCTGTCTGGTTACACCGCCAAGGTCGCCGGGACCGAAACCGGATTGGGCCGCGCGCCGCAGGCGACGTTTTCCACCTGTTTCGGTGCGCCGTTCCTGCCGCGCGAGCCGCGACTCTATGGGGCGCTGCTCGCCCGGCTCATCGCCGAACACGGGGTTTCCTGCTGGCTGGTCAATACCGGATGGTCGGGCGGCGCGTATGGCGCGGGACGGCGGATGCCGATTGCCCATACCCGCGCGCTGTTGCACGCGGCGCTCTCCGGCGCCCTCGATCACGCCCGTTTTCGCACCGATGCCGCGTTCGGCTTGATGATCCCCGTGGCCGTACCCGGCGTGCCGGATGATCTGCTCGACCCGCGCGCGGCCTGGGTTGATCCGGTTGCCTACGACCGGCAGGCCGCCGAGCTGATCCGCCGGTTCGAAGCCAATTTCGCGCGGTTTGCCGATGCCGTCGATCCCGCGATCCGCGCTGGCGCCATTCGCTCGGCGGCGTGATGCTCCCGCCGTTGCGCGACGTCATCAGCCGGGGCGATGCGCCCATGCGCGCAATATGCTTGCGTGGACCCTGCGGGAAAGCTACCTGACAGGCTGATTTGTCGGATTGGGGATCGGGGATATGGCTTTCAAGGTCGCGGTTGTTGGCGCCACCGGTGCGGTCGGGCGCGAGATGCTCAAGACTCTGGCGGAGCGGGCGTTTCCGATTTCGGACGTGGTCGCCCTTGCCTCGCCGCGTTCGGCGGGACAGCAGGTGAGTTTCGGCGAGGACCGGGTGCTGACCGTGCGCAATCTGGAGACCTATGATTTTCACGGCACCGATTTCGGGTTCTTTTCGCCGGGGGCTGAGGTTTCGGCGATTCATGCGCCGCGCGCGGGGGATGCCGGGTGCATCGTGATCGACAACACCAGCCAGTTCCGGATGGACCCGGATGTGCCGCTGGTGGTGCCGGAGGTGAACCCGCAGGTGCTCGATAAATTCGCCGCGCGCCCGGATTGGCGCCGGATCATCGCCAATCCGAATTGCTCGACGATCCAGATGGTGGTGGCGCTCAAACCGTTGCATGACAAATTCACCGTCAGGCGCGTTGTGGTCTCGACCTATCAATCGGTGTCGGGGGCCGGCAAGGAAGGCATGGATGAGCTCGAACGCTCGACCAAGGCCACCTATGTCAATGATTACGGCAAGCCCGAAATTTTCACCAAGCCGATCGCCTTCAACGTGATCCCGCATATCGACCGCTTCATGGCCGATGGCGCGACCAAGGAGGAGTGGAAGATGGCGGTGGAGACGCGCAAGATTCTCGACCCTGATATCGCGGTGATGGCGACCTGCGTGCGGGTGCCGGTGTTCATCGGTCATGCCGAGGCCGTGCATGTGGAGTTCGCCAATCCGGCGCCGCTCGAAAAGGCGCGCGCGGCGCTGCGGCATTTTCCCGGCATTATCGTGTTCGATGAGCGCGATGACGGCGGCTACATCACGCCGTTCGAATCCCAGGGTGAAGACGCGGTCTATGTGTCGCGCCTGCGGGTGGACAGCACCGTGCCGCATGGGCTGGCGTTTTGGTGCGTCGCCGATAATTTGCGCAAGGGCGCGGCCCTCAATGCCGTGCAGATCGCTGAGACCATGATCGCGCGCGGCCTGATGGACCGGAAAGCGGCATGATGGAATTGACGACCACGCCGATGTCGGCCTAAACCCCACCCCGGTGGCGGACGTAGCTCAGTTGGTAGAGCGCCAGGTTGTGGTCTTGGATGTCGTGGGTTCGAAACCCATCGTTCGCCCCATGTCTCCCTCGTTGAATCGGGGGAAGGGCTGGATCGTCGCCGTTGCTGGGGCGATGCCCGCCTGGAAATATCATGAAGTGACCGGAATAAAGCGGCGGCGGGCCTGGTCGGGTGCGTCGGCGGCTCATGGTGGATCGCGCCCGATCGGCGCGCCGGTGGATTTGTCGTGACCGCGACGTTCGGCATTATCCTGGCCGGTGGCGGTGGACGGCGATTGGGGGGGGTGGACAAGGCGTTCGTCACCCTGGCCGGGCGGCCGTTGGTTGCGCATGTGGTGGATCGGCTGGGTGGGCAGGTGGGTGCGTTGGCCGTGAGTGTTGCGGGGGATGGGGCGCGGTTCAGCGGATTGGGCGTGGCGGTGGTGGCGGATGGCGCGCATGCCGGCAAGGGGCCGTTGGCCGGTGTGCTGGCGGGGATGCGATGGGCGGCGGCGTTGGGGGGCGAGGCGGTCGTGAGCGTGCCGGTGGACACGCCGTTCGTGCCGCGCGACGTTGTGGCGCGGCTGGGGGCGGCGCCCGCGGTGGCGGCCTATGGCGAGCGGTTGCATCATTTGGTGGCGGTATGGCCGGTCGTGGCGGCGGACGCACTCGCGGCGTTTCTGCGGGGTGACGGGCCGTACCGGGTATCGGATTTCGCGCGGGGTCTGGGGCAGAGGGTGGTGCGATTCGAGGCGGCGGGCGATCCGTTCGTGAATATCAACACGCCGGCGGATCTGGCGGCGGCGGCGGGTGTCGCATGCTGACGCAGTTTACCGGCGAATTTCTTTATGCCGTCGTTGCGTTGTTCGTGATCATCGATCCGGTGGGCACGGCGATCCTGTTTGCGGGGCTGACGACGCATGACGATGCGGCGAAGCGGCGCGGCATCGCCCAGCGGGCTTCGATCATCAGTTTCGTCGTGCTGCTGATCTTTGGCCTGGCGGGCGAGAAATTGTTGCGGCTGTTGGGAATCGGGATTCCGGCGCTTCAGATTGCCGGCGGGACGCTGCTGTTTTTATCGGCCAAGGATATGGTGACGGCGAAGGGCGAATTGCGCGCGAGCGACCAGGAGAAGGCGGCGGCGAGCAACACGACCGAGGATATCAGCGTGTTTCCGCTGGCGATTCCGTTGATTGCGGGGCCGGGGGCGATGACCACGATGGTGCTGCTGCATGCCAGGGCGAACGGGTCGCCGGGGGCGATTCTGGCGATCAGCCTTGGTTTGGCGGTCCTGATCGGGGCGACTTTGGGGGCGATGCTGGCGGCGCGGACGCTCGCGCGGCTGATGGGGGCGACCGGGGCGAGCGTGGTGGGGCGGGTGCTCGGCATTCTGGTGGCCGCTTTGGCGGCGCAGTTCATTCTGGAGGGGTTGCAGACCGCGTTGCATCTGGGCTGAGATTGCGCGGGAAGATTGAAAAACTTGCTTGTTTTCAATAATCTATTTGAAATCCGGTTGACCGGGACACATCTCTCTGGCACCGTCACGCAAAAGGGAGGCGGATGATGACGAAGTCCGAATTGATCGCCGCGCTGGCGGCTGATCATCCACATCTGACATCGGCGGATGTGGAGCGCATCGTTTCCGCCATGTTCGACGAGATGACCGCGACTCTGGCGCGGGGCGACCGGGTTGAGTTGCGTGGTTTCGGCGCGTTCTCGGTCAAGCGCCGGCAGGCGCGCGCGGGGCGCAATCCCCGCACGGGAGAGGCGGTCGATGTGACGGAAAAGACCGTGCCGTTCTTTCGCGCCGGGCGGGAGTTGCGCGAAATGATCAACGCCGGCATGGCGACGACGGATGTCGCTGAAACCGTCACGCCGAAGCGGAAGGGGACAAAGCGCTGAAAATTCTTCGTTATCTGCTCGCCCTGCTCGCGCTGTTGGTGCTCGTGGTGTTTCTGCTGTCGAACCGGGCCGACGCGGTGGTGGGGTTCTGGCCGTTCGGCACGCTGGGCGCGGCCCCGTTGGGCGCGATCGTGCTGGTGGCGTTTGCCCTGGGCGTTCTGATCGGCATGGTGCTGCTGGTGCCGCATCGCATTCGGGCGCATCGCCGGGCGCGGACGGCGGAAAAGCAGGTGGCGGCGTTGCGGGCCGCTCAGGCGACGGCACCGTCCGCATCCGACCCCGCGCCGTTGATGCTGCCGCCGGCGCGCTGACGCCGGCGATGGGGTTGCCGGCCAAACGCCTGATCGTGGCGATCGATACGCCTGATCCGGTGCGGGCGCGCGAACTGGTCGCGGCGGTGGGGCCGTCATGCGGGCTGGTGAAACTGGGTCTTGAGGTGTTCAGCGCGCTCGGCCCGGCGGCGTTTGGCGTCGCCGGCGCGCATCCGGTGTTTCTCGATGTGAAATTGCACGATATTCCGAACACGGTGGCCGGCGCGGTGCGGGCGTTGCTGGTGCACCGGCCGGCGATGCTCACCCTCCACGCCGCGGGTGGCGCGGCGATGATTGCGGCGGCGCGTGAGGCCGTGGAACCCGCCGGCGCGACACGCCCCCTGCTGCTCGCGGTGACGGTTCTGACCAGTCTTTCCGCCGCCACATTATCGCAGATCGGCGTCGCTGGCGGGCCACGCCAGCAGGTGTTGCGACTGGCGCGCCTCGCGCTCGAGGCCGGGGCGGATGGGCTGGTGTGCAGTACCGGCGAAATCGCGATGCTGCGCGATGCGTTCGGCGCCGCGCCGGTGCTCGTTGTGCCGGGAATCCGCCCCGAGGGTGCTGATCATGGCGACCAGGCAAGGGTGGCAACCCCCGAGGCTGCCGTTGCCGCGGGGGCGAGTTACATCGTGGTTGGCCGGCCGATCACCCGGGCCGACGATCCGGCCGCCGCCGCTGCGGCCATCGCGGCATCGATACTGTGATGGTGCGGGTCAAGATTTGTGGCATCAACAGCGCCAGCACCTACCGCGCGGCGGTAGAGGCCGGGGCGGATTGGGTCGGGTTTAATTTTTTTCCGCGCTCGCCACGCTATGTTGCCGCAGCACATGCCGCATCGTTCCAAGCCGACGGCCCGGTACGGCGGGTCGGGCTGTTCGTCGCGCCGACCGAGGCCATGATCGCGGCCACACTCGCTGAAGTGACGCTGGATATTCTGCAACTCTACGCCGACGCCGCCACCTGCCGGGCGTTGCGCACCCGGTTCGGCCTGCCGGTGTGGCGCGCCGTGGGAGTCGCCACCCCGGCCGATCTGCCGCATGACGATGAAGGGCTGGACGGGTTCATCATTGAGGCCAAGCCGCCCGTCGGCGCCGATCGGCCCGGGGGCAATGCCGTTTCCTTCGATTGGACCATGATGAGGCAATGGACCGCACCAGCACCATGGCTGCTGGCAGGCGGGCTGACACCCGATAACGTCGCGGCGGCCGTTTCGGCGAGCAACGCCCGCGCGGTCGATGTGTCGTCAGGGGTCGAGACGATGCCGGGGCGGAAATCCGCCGCGCTGATCCAAAGCTTCGTGCGGGCGGCGCGAGGGGACGTGCCGGCGTGATGCGGCGCCCGCGCCGGTCGGGTCAGGCAGGGGGGCGGTAGGCCACCAGATCGATCAGGGCGGACATGCCGGCGTGGCCGGCGCCCTCGTGAACGATGGCGTCGTGGCAGTGCAGGCTTTCGATCCGGAGCGCGGCGAAGGCGGCGAGCAGCATCGCCTCGGTGTAGCATTGCGACGCCTCGCTCGGGCCGCCGGTGCGGTAGTTGAGCTGTTCCGGCCGATAGCCTTGCAGCAGCAGAACCCCGCCGGGTTTCAGGGCGCGGATCAGATGGGCGAAGAACGCCGGGCGCTCGTCTGCGGTGACGAATTGCACGAAAATGGCGACGACGGCATCGTAGGCGGCCTCCGGCCAGGCCCAGTGCAGCAGATTGGCCTGCTCGAACTGCACATTGACCCCGCGCTGGATGGCCAGACGCCGGGCCTTGGCGATCGCCGCGGGGGCGACTTCCACGGTATGAACGTCGAGGCCGAGACCGGCCAGGAAGACGCCGTTGCGTCCTTCGCCGTCGGCGACCGACAGGACGCGGCCGCCGGGCGCGATCCGATGCGCCTGAGCCGCGAGGAACGCGTTGGGGGCGGTGCCGAAAACATAATCCTCGGTGGCGGCGAAACGGGATTCCCAGCGGGCTTCACGCGTGGCTTCGGACATTCGGGCTCCTGTCGATGGTCGATCCGGCACCGCGCGGGCGGCTTGGATCACGCAAAAAAAAAGCGTCGCACGAGGCGACGCTTTTTCAATACCTTCGGACCGGATTAGGCGGCCTTGAGGTTCTCAGCGGACATCTTGCCCTGCTGGCCGCGCTGAACTTCGTACTGGACCTTCTGGCCCTCGTTCAAACGACCGAGACCCGAGCGTTCAACGGCCGAAATATGTACGAACACATCTTTCGAACCATCATCGGGCTGAATGAAACCGTAGCCCTTGGTCGCATTGAACCACTTAACCGTACCTGTCGACATAACAACTCTCCAACTAAACCAACGAACGGCGACTCACACTGTGTGAGCCAGGAAACTCTTCAACGTGGGAAGGTGTCGTATGCGAGAGTGTTAAGCAAACATCGCACGAAAGCACGCAGCAACCCGGACCGAAAAAAAGCGCCGTAAAAGTGTCTTAGTCCATCTTGCGGCCGATGACCAGTGCCCGCTGAGCATATCGGCCGGCCTGATGCATGGCCGGAGCGAGGAGCTGGATCAGGACCGGCCAAACTCGATTACGGGACAGCGGCGGATGGGCAAGGGGCGGGGGATGCCCGCGTCATGTTCGACCGGGTGGAACCATCAGGTCGGCGGCGGGTGTCCTGGCACCAGGGGCGCGTGATGGTCGGGCGGGCCTAGAGCGTTATGCTTTCAGCGTAACGCGCTAGCTCTATGTTTTTTCGATCGAACATTGCAGCGGGTGCTGGTTCTGGCGGGCCAGATCGGTCACCTGGATCATCTTGGTTTCGGCGATGTCATAGGTGAACACGCCGCAGAGTCCGCTGCCGCGGCGGTGGATGTTCACGGTGATCCGGGCGGCTTCGTCAGGGCTTTTGGCGAAGAAACGCTCCAGCGCATGCACAACGAAATCCATCGGGGTATAATCGTCGTTGAGCATCAGGACCTTGTAGAGCGGCGGCCTCTGCGGGGTGATCCGGGTTTCGGCTGCGATGCCATCGTCGTTGCCGAGATTGCGTCTGAAATCACTCATCAGGTTCCATTCCCATTGCTTGATGTGGCGGGATAGCGTGATCCGATCGAACGAGGCCCACGTCATTGCGGGCAAAAACCTCAAACCACAGTTGCTCAGAAAAATTAAGACCCTCTAAATAAATCACGATAAAAAATCATCCTAAGCAAAATGGGCGGACCTGATCGGTCCGCCCATGGTAAGATCGTTATACGCGAGCCAACACGCTTCTGTGCTGCCGTCGCATCCGGATCAGAGCGCCGCGCCGAATTTCTCGACGGCGAGGGTCATGCGCGCGGTCAGCGGCGCAATTGCCTGCTCGGTCAGTTTCATCGACGCGTCGGTCAGTTTGCTGGTCTCGGCCACGGCCTTCTCCATCATCGACCGGGCGAAACCCGATTGCAGATCGACCGCTTCCTTGACCGATTTGACGCCGGCGATCGCCTTCGTCATGGCGACGGTCTCTTCGACCGAGGCCTGCGTGCTGCTGGCGATGTGCTTGGACAGGCCCTGGAGGCCGGTCGCGAAGATCTGGCTCGCCTTCATGAAGGCCTCCAGATTGCCTTGGGTGAATGCAACCATGTCTTCGGTCGTTTTCATCGCCTTTGCCATGCTTTCCTTCATTTTCGTCTGTTGGGCCTCAAAGCCTTTTGCTGCGTTTTCCATGCCGTCCTTCATTGAAGACAGGGTTTTTTCGAACCCTGCGGCGACTTGCGCCTTGCTGTCGGTCAACGCGTCGGGAGCAACCGGGCGAACCGTCTCGCTTGATTTCATTTTGCCGCTCATTGTCGTGTATCCTTTTCCATCGGTTGCGAGTCCGACGAACCCAGAGCAGATCCGCCGGTGGGGCGTCCGTGGTCGAGACATCAACACGACCGCCCAAATCCAATCGCCATCCACCGGTCCTGGTCGCCGGATCGGTTATGGCGCTCAACCGCACTGATCCATACCGCAGTGCAGCATCCGTCTTCTACGCCAGTCCGAACCGCGCTGTCAATAATTTTTGTGCGCCGCAACATTCAACTTTGCGCGTGATTCCGGCCGGCCGCGTGACGGAACCGGCGGGTGCTGGCGGGACAACGCGCAAGCATCGGGGGCAAAAAATTTTTTCTGCTGCGAACATCATTCGTTAACCCATTGGGTTTTTTATTAATTCTGCAGATTTTGGCTGGACAGGTATCGCGGTTTCATCCTACCTGTTTCGCAGGGATTGTTCACGGGCGGGAGTTTGTCGGATGTTGGGTAAGGCGTTGCATGTCTGGGGCGCATCGAAGGCACGGCGCGCTTTGGCGGTCGCGATCGGTCTTGGCATGGTCATGGCGCGGACGATCCCGCTCGCGCAGGCGTTTCCGGTTGGGTACGGTCCCGTCTCGCCCGGCACCGACTGGATCGTGATGGATGCGACGACCGGTCGGGTCCTCTCGCAGAACAACCCTTACACGGAACGGTTTCCCGCTAGTCTGACCAAGCTGATGACGCTCGATCTGGCGTTTCATGCCTTGCGCGCCGGCCGGATCTCGACCGATACCGCGATTCCGGTCACCGCCGCCGCGGCCGATGTGCAGCCGGTGAAACTCAATCTGGTGCCCGGCCAGACCATTACCGTCCGGCAGGCGATGCTGGGCATGACGACCCTGTCGGCGAATGATGCCGCGACCGCGCTGGGGCAATATCTGGGCGGGGGCAGTATCTCCCGGGTTGCTGCCGCCATGACCGCGCGCGCCCACGCGCTCGGCATGCTGCACACGCAATTCTATAACCCGTCCGGCCTGCCGAACCCCGGTCAGGTGACCGATGCGTATGATATGGCGATCCTGGCCCGTCATATTCTGCTCACCTATCCGCAATACCGCTACCTGTTTTCGGTTTCGAGCTTCATGTTCGAAGGGCGGCCGATCCCGAATATCGATGGCATGCTGAAACTCTATCCCGGCGCCATCGGCATGAAGACCGGTTTCACCAACCTTGCCCGCTTCAACCTCGTTACCGCCGCGGTGCGCGACGGCCATATACTCATCGGTGTCGAGCTTCACGCGCGGAACTGGAGCACGGCCTACAGCACGATGGCGCATTTGTTGAACCAGGGATTCGCCGCCGAAGGGGCGGGCGCGGGCCCGATGATCGCGATGGATAAGGCTCTGCCCTCGATCGTGCCGACCGCCGATGCGGCGGCGCCCCGCGCGCAGCCGGTGGCGCGGCGCGTTCTGGTCACGGTGGACCGGCACCATGTTGTCATTCGCCATCTCGTGATGCATGCGGGCCACGTGACCCAGGACATGGTTCCGGGCTGGACCGCGCAGATCGGCGCATATGACAGCTATGCGCTCGCGAAACGCCAGGCGCTCATGATCCGCGGCGAGCGTCATGTCGGCACCGCCCGCGTCAGCAGCGTGTTGATCCGTCATCGTCGCATCTGGCGCGCGCAGCTGGCCGGGCTCAATGAGGCCGCCGCTCATGCCACGTGTTCGCTGCTCGCCCGCCACCATCAATCGTGTTTTCTGATCGCGCCGCGGCAGGAAAATCTGGCGATGCGCTGAAGGGTCACGCCGGATCGGGTAACGAGCGAGAGGGCGTTGCGCCCCGACTGGGTGCGGATAAGAGCGCGCGTTTCACATGATGTTTGAGGACACCGTGGCGGTTTCGCCCTTGTTGTCGATCCAGCCGACGCCGATGTGATCGCCGGTAGCGCCGCCTTCGAACGTGAATTTGATGAAGGGGTTCTTTGCGACCGCCGCCCCCCAGAAGCCGGTGAGCACCACCCGCCCGTTATGGGTGAATTCGATGACCTTGATGTAATGGGCGGGAATCGGCTTGTTGTTTTTGTCCGCGAGGAAGCCGGAATCCATCGGGTGCTTGACCAGGGCCTCGACCGTCGTGATGCCGCCCGATGTTGTCGCGTGGACCAGGATTTGATGTGTCATGGATGATGTCTTTCAACCGCACCCGCCGAGGGTGACTTTGACATTCTGTGCGGCACGCGCGAGCGCGCCGCGCGACCGGACCACGGTGACCACCGAGGTTGACTGCGCGAGCTTGATCCGGCTTGAAATGGCCGGTCCGGTGCCGGGTGGGACCTGGTAGGCGCATGCCAGCGTGTAGGGGTTGAGTAAGGCGAGCACGGCGACGCTTGTGACGTCGGGCAGGTTGGCATCGACCGCGACTGGCACTTCGGCGCCGTTCACCACGATTTCCGGCGCCGTTATTCTGACTTCGGACGATCGGGGCGCGGTGGCGACCCCGTAGAGCGAGGTTAATGTGCCGCTCTCGCTGCGCCGCTGAAACGCCGCTTCGGGATACAGTGCCGTGGTCGGTGGCGCCACGGTCGGGGCGGCGCTGGCCGATTGCGGGGCGAGGAGCGCGGCGGCACCGACTGCGGCGGCGCTCAGGACCTGACGGCGGTTCGGACCGGGGGATTGCGGGGTTGTCACGGCTCAGACCCGCCCGGCGTCGATCGGGCCGATGGCGGCCAGCGCGTTGATGGTGGTCGACATTGGTTTTCCTCTCCCTTGCGCATCAGGCGCAAATTTGGATTTTTTATGTGTTGTTATTGAACCGGCCTGGCGGACCATGTGTGCGACGATGGTGCCACCCGAACGGTGATTTTATTATGGACGATGATCCGTGTGAGGGCAATTCGTTTCGATCGCGGGCGAAGATGGCGAGATCGCGGGCGGCACGACGGAGGGTCAGGCGCTCGCGCTCATCGGCCAGGTTTCGTTGGCATGGCGGAGCAGCTGGGGTTCGGTGCGGCAGCGCAGGATGAAATCATGCACGGTCTGGGTGCGCCAGGCCTGGCGGTAGGCGTTCCAGGCGGTCTGGATATCGTCATGCTTCAGATCGGCCGGTGCGAAGGGCAGGGCGTTGAGCAGTTTGATTTTACCGTTCGGCACCACCAGCATCATGGCCTGGGGACTGTCCCACCGGGTTTGCAATTCGGTTACGATGTCCCACGGGTAGATCGAGAGGGTGATCGGCGCGTTGGTGGCGGCCGCGTGGTTGCGCAGGGCGGTGACGGCGGCTTGCCAGGACGGTTCGTCGCAGGCGAGCGCGTCCCAGTTCGCGGCGGCGCGCCCGAGGCGCATCAGCGGGCCGGTGACGAAGGCGCTGCACCCGTGCGCGACCGCCAGATCGAAGGCGGGGATCAGGTCGTGGAGGTTCAGCCTGGTGGGGACGAACACGAATTGAGGGGCGGTGCCGCGGGCGACGAGACGATCGATCGCAGCGATCGCATCGGTGAAGCGGGCGCCGGGCCGCATGCGCTCGTGGGTTGCGGCGGTAGCGCCGTCGACCGAGATCTGGACGCAGTCGATTCCGAGATCGCTGATGCGGGTTGCTGCCGCGTCGTCGATCAGGCTGCCGTTGGTTTCCAGTTTGATCGCGATGCCGGCGTCGGCCAGCATTGTGAACACGTCCCAGCAATGGGGGACGCTGAGCGGCTCACCACCGCCAAAGGCGACATAGGGAATTCCGGCTTTGACGATTTGACGCGTGATGTCGAGCGCCTGATCGCGGGTGAGTTCGTCGTGCCAGGCATGGCCAACGCCGGATTCCTCGCAGCAGGCGAGGCATCCGGCGTCGCAGCCATTGGTCAATTGCCAGGCAAGGAAGAGCGGCGAGGCATAATTATCAAGCGAGCGGCCGCTCATCATGGCTGGTCCCGGTCTCAGGTGAAGCGAATGTAGGGCTGAGCCATGACCTGCTCGGACACGTCCTCAAGGCGAGGCGAAACCCAGATCGGCAACTCGTTCGCCTGGGTGCGGCCCTGAATGGTATCGTCAGACGATCCCGGTTTGACCTGCACGGTTTCGGTCGTGTTACGCATGTTGATTGACTCCGTTCAATGTTGAAATCCAGCTGTTCGCCCTTGCCTGAAAAGTCTCATCGGCGATGCAACGATCGATATCGTCGATCACCGCCTGATCGTGCCAGGCCGCACGATACTCGTCCCACGCATGCAGCAGACTGGATCGGCGCAGGTCACTGCAAATATAACCAGAGGCTCCGACGATCTTCACCAGTCCATTGGGCATGATCAACATCGTTGCGGGGGGTGAGTTCCGATTTTGGTCAAGTCCTTCAGCTACCGTAAAAGGAAGGTAACAAATCTCCATTTTTGTGTCAACACCAGATGACACAAGTCCTGAGGCGTAACTGTCGAGTTTGGCGCGGAATTTGACCTCGTCGGCTTCATCGGGGTGGATTTTGTACCATAGGCGTGCGGCGCGACCGATCCGCATCAGCTTGCCAGTATTGAAGCGGAACGCGCCCAGTGCGGCCGCACGACGCATGACCGCATCGAGTTGATGGATGTTCAGACGGGTCGGCGCGAAGGTCACTTCGAGCGGCATGCCGGCCTCGCGCACCGCGCGGCAGGCCGCGTGGACCTTGGCGAGCGAGGCGCCGGGACGCTGGCGGCCGTAGACATCCTGGGTATCGGCATCGAGGCTGATCTGGATCGAGCGGATCGGCAGGGCCGCGAGACGGTCGATGGTCGGTTGATCGAGCAACTGGCCGTTGGTTTCGATCTTCAGCCGCACCCCGGCATGGCCGAGACGCTCGGCCAGGGTGATGAAATACGGCACCCGCAAAGGCTCGCCGCCGCACAGCATCACATAGGGCACCTCGGCATCGATGATCTGCGCCGCCAGATCCATCATTTCGGCTTTGCTGAATTCATCGGTCAACCCGTGGCCGGGGGCCGAATCGGTGCAGCAATGCACGCAGGCGAGATCGCAGTCGCGTGTGATCTGCCAAGAAATGAAGAGCGGCGCGCTCAGCGTTGTGAGGTGGTGCGCCACGCTGCCGGTGGCCGGTTTCGTGAGATGGTTCATGCGCCGTTTCCCATCAGGACCTGGATGATCGCGGTCAAGGCGATGGCGAGGGTGAACAGCCCGACCGCGACGGCGTAGCAGGTCACGATCGCGCGGATCGCCGGAATGAACAGCCGTGGCGTGTTATAGGTGGTGCGCGCGGCGCGGGCGCTCGCGACCAGCCAGGGCAAGGCCAGCAGCGCGGCGAGGCTGGCGGGCGGGAACCAGCCCAGCACGACGCCCAGCGGCACGATCAGCAGGCCGGTGCTGGCCAGCCCGAGATAGAGGAACACGCCGCGCTGCCGGCCCAGCCGCACCACCAGATTGCGCTTGCCGACCAGCCGATCCTGATGGAAGTCGGGGATCGCATTGACCACTGCGAGCGCCATGATCAGAAGGCCGGGCACCAACGAGGCGGCGAAGGCGGTGCCGGTGAGGCGATGCGCGAGCAGATAAAGACTGCCCAGCACCATCCACGGTCCGTAGGATAGCGCGATCATGGTTTCACCCAGGCCGCGATAGGCCCAGCGGATCGGCGGGGCGACATAAAATACCGCGGCCATTCCGCCGAGTGCGGCGAACACCAGGACCGGCCAGCCGGCGTGCAGGGCGAGATAGATGCCGAATCCGAACGCGCCGGCGAATCCGGCCACACCGGTCCAGAGCACGAGGTCGGACATCGGGGGGATGTCCTGCGGGTTGAACACCCGATCGGTTCCCATCCGGTCGTCGAAATATTCGTTGAACGCCTCGACGCCGATCACGGCGAGAATGATGCCGAGCAGGCCGCTCCAGAACAGCGCGGCGGCGAAATGGCCGGTCGCCCGATAGGCGAAGGCGGCGCCCAGCAGGTAGGGCAGCAGCCCGGCGTAGAGAAAGAACCGGTAGCGCACCAGGCTGAACACACGGATCAGCCGCCCCAGGACGGGCGATGCGGTGCGCGCGGCGCGCGCGTGGGGCGGGTTCAGAGTGCGATCCATCGGTGCAGCTGTGCGGTTGTGGCGGGGTCACGGTCGAGATCGTCGACGAAGGCGGCGACACGGGGGTCCTGCCAGGCGCGCTGGAAGTTCTGCCATACCTCGCCGAGCGATTGCGTCCGCAGATCGCCGCAGGTGAAGGGGAGCGCGTTGATCAGCTTGACCAAGCCGTTCGGCAGCACGATCAGAAGGGCTGCGGGGTTGCGCAGCCGGTAGCGCAATTCGTCGAGCAGACCCATTTCATGAAAATCAACCCGCATGCGTCCGGCGTATTCGAGCGCCTTGGCGCGCAGCGTGTCGAACAGGACGGCATACTGCGCCTCGGAAGGCGTGAGTTTCTGCCAGGTTTTGACCGCATTGCCGGTGTACATGGTGCGACCGGAGTAGAAGCTCTGGGCACCGAGTTCATAGGCCAGATCGACCGCGGCCCCCACCTCGTGCGCGCTGAACATGCTGGGACTGTAGTTGATTTCGATCGGCACGCCGGCGGCGCGGAGATTACGGACCCCCTCGACCGCGCGGTTGAAGTCGCCCCGCACGCGCATGCGGTTGAATGTGGCTTCGGAGGCCCCGTCAAGGCTGACCTGCACCGCCTTCACGCCCAGCGTCTTCAGCCTGGCGCAGGCCTGCGGGTCGAGGAAATGGGCGTTGGTTTCGATTTTGAGCTGGGCGCCGCGCGAACAGACATAGTCGACCATGTCGAAAAATCGCGGGTGCAGCATCGGCTCGCCGCCGGAGAACGACAAATACGGCACATCGAGCTCGACGATCTGGCGCAACACCTCGAAGGTCTGATCATCGGACAATTCATCGGGGAACGCCTTGCCTGGTCCACTCTCCTCGATGCAGTGCAGACAGGCGAGATTGCACTCGTTGGTGATCTGCCACGCCATGTAGAGCGGTGAGCGCAGCCCGCTCGAGGCCGACGGCGCCGGTGCCTGGGAGCCGTCGGCGGCCGGTGTCATGCTGCGGCCTCGACGATCAGACCCTTGGTGCGCAAATCGTCGATCAGAAGGGCGACGTCGTGCTCGATTGTGTTTGACGGGTCCTGATAGCGCTGCTTCAGCCGCGCCGCGATGGCACCGGCATCGCCACCCGCCGGCAGCTCGCGCACGACCGCCGCTGCGGCGGCATTCAAGGTGAAGACTTTTTCGGACTGGGTTTCGAACAGAACCCCGCCGAACTGCTCCTCGCGGAATTTTACATATTTTGCCAATTGCATCGATCTACCCCTCATGCGGCCGAACGCCATGATACTGCACCACGGACCCGGACGAAGTCCAGACGACACGCTGCTGACGCATTCGGGTCCGCTCCGGTCTCTATAACGACCGTTCGGTTGTGATGGCATTGATCGAGATCAATGAAAGATACGTCATCCTGCCACAGAATGTCTCACTCTCGTGACATCGCGGCGGCGGGAACGGCGATCGGGGAGGCAAGAAGGGGAGCGTACCATGTGTCTTGGCATTCCGATGCAGATCGTCGCGATCGATCGCTACGTCGCAACCTGCGAGGCGCAGGGGGTTCGGCGTGATGTCAGCCTGTTCATGATTGCCGATACGGACCTCGCGGTGGGGGATTACGTGATGGTTCACGTCGGTTATGCCTTGCAGAAAATGACCCATCAGGACGCCCGGACGGTGTGGGATCTGCTTGATCAGATCGTCGCTGCCGGTGCGGCGTGAGGTGGCGCGATGAGCGAAACGCTCGAGGGCGCCCGGAACTGGCTCGCGCGCATCCGGCAGTTGCCGCTCGAGCGGGAGGTCGCGGTGATGAACGTGTGTGGCGGGCATGAGCGCAGCCTGGCGATGCTCGGCCTGCGCGCGGTTCTGCCCGAAGCGGTGCGGATCATTCCCGGACCGGGTTGCCCTGTCTGCGTCTGTCCGGAGGAGGATCTGGCGGATGCGATCGAACTCGCCACGACAAATCGGGTAACCCTCGTTGCGTTCGGCGATATGCTGCGGGTGCCGATCAATGCGCCGAAAGGGCAGATCAGGTCGCTCGCGGCGGCCCGTGAGGCGGGTGCTGATGTGCGCCCGATCGCCTCACCCCAGGAGGCCGTGGCGATCGCGCGGACCGAGCCCGGGCGCGAGGTGGTTTTTTTCGTGGCTGGATTCGAAACCACATCGGCCCCGGTTGCCGCGATGCTCGCCGAGGGGGTGCCGGATAATCTGACGGTGCTGCTCGCCGCGCGGCTGACGTGGCCGGCGGTCGAGATGTTGCTGCGCGACGGCCGCAGTGCGCTCGATGCGCTGATCGCGCCCGGCCATGTCGCGACCGTGATGGGTGCGAACGAATGGGGCTTCGTCGCCGGACGCTACTGCCTGCCGGTGGCGGTGGCTGGATTCACCGCCGAAAGTCTGCTGGCGGCCCTGTATTCGGTGCTGCGTCAGGGCATCGAGGGGGAGCCATTTCTTGATAATTGCTATCCCGAACTGGTCACCGCGAATGGCAACGAGGAGGCGAAACGCCTGCTGCGCGAGGTGTTCGACATCATTCCCGCGATGTGGCGGGGCATCGGGATCATTCCTGACTCCGGTTTCGGGTTGCGTGGCCCGTGGCAGCGCTATGACGCCCGGCTGCGCCATGTCATCCGGAGCACGTTCCGCCCGCACGCGGGTGACATGCCGCCGGGCTGTGATTGCGCCGCGGTCGTGCTCGGCCGGATCGCGCCGGACCATTGCCGGTTGTATGGCAGGGCATGCACGCCATCACATCCGATCGGGCCGTGCATGGTCTCTGATGAAGGGGCGTGTCACATCTGGTGGCAGGCCGGGGTGCGGCCGGGGTGACAACGCGGATGGCGACGCGGCGGATCGACCTCGGCGGGCGGGTGCAGGGCGTCGGATTCCGGCCGTTCGTTTATCGTTTGGCGCGTGACCGCGGGCTGACCGGCTGGGTGCGCAACGGCGCCGGCACGGTGGAGATTCTCGCCTCGGGCGATCGGGCGGCACTCGATGGATTCGCGGCCGACCTGCTGGCACGGGCACCGGCGACCGCACGGCCGGTGCTGCTTGCCTGCCGCGACGCCGAGGCGGAAATTGGCAGCCAGGGCGAGGGTTCGACTGATTTCGTTATTCGTGCCAGCCGGGCGGCCGGTGCGTCCCGGCATTTCCTGCCGCCCGATCTCGCGCCCTGCCTGGAATGCCTGGCGGAGCTGGAGGCGCCGGGCGATCGACGATTTCACTACCCGTTCATCAATTGCACCCAGTGTGGGCCGCGCTATAGCCTGATCCGCTGCCTGCCGTATGATCGGGCGCACACCGCGATGGCCGCATTCCCGCTCTGCCCGGCCTGCGCGGCGGAGTATGCCGACCCGGCGGATCGACGATTCCACGCCGAGCCGGTCGCTTGCCCGGTATGCGGGCCGCGTTGCTGGTTCGCCGCCCCCGATGCACCGGAGGTTACGGGCGAGGCGGCGCTGGGCGCGACCATCGCCGCCCTGCGCCGGGGCGACATCATCGCGGTCAAGGGAGTCGGGGGGTATCATTTGTTCTGTGATGCCGCGTCCGATGCGAGTGTGACCGCGTTGCGCCGTCGCAAGCACCGGCCCGAACGACCGTTTGCCGTGCTGTTCGCCGATGACCCCGACCAGCTTGCCGCCTGCGTCGATTTCGATCCGGCAACCGGCGATCTGCTGCGCGCCCCCGATCGACCGATCGTGCTCCTGGCGCGCCGCGCCGCCGCGCCGCTGGCCGCTTCCCTCGCCCCCGGGCTGAACACGTTGGGCGTGATGCTGGCGGACAGCCCGCTGCATCATTTGCTGATCACGGCGTTCGGGGGACCGCTGGTCGCCACCTCGGCCAACCGCTCCGGCGCGCCGATGGTGAGCGAACCCGCCGAGGCGGAACGCTGCCTTGCCGGTGTCGCCGATGGTTTCCTGCACCATGACCGGCCGATTGCCCACGCGATCGATGACAGCGTGATTCGCGTGATCGATCGCCTCCCGCGGACGCTGCGCGCGGGACGGGGCCGCGCCCCGATCGAACGCCGCCTTGGGTTTCGGTTGGATGTGCCGGTACTCGCGGTCGGGGGCCATTTGAAATCGACCATCGCCTTGGGATTTGAGGATCGGGTGGTGATCTCGCCCCATATCGGTGATCTCGACGATCCGGGCGCCCTCGCGCTGCTCGCCCGCACCGCGCGGGATTTGCAGGTGCTGTATGGTGTGCGGGCAGTTCGGGTTCTGACCGACGCCCATCCTGCCTATGCCAGCACGATCTGGGCACGCGAGCAGGGGCTGGAGATCGTGCCGATTTGGCACCACGCGGCGCATGCCGCCGCCCTGGTCGGTGAGGTGGTTGCGCCCGATTACGACAGGTCCGATTACGACAGTCCGGGCCGCGACAGGTTGGTGTTCACCTGGGACGGGGTTGGGCTGGGGCCGGATGGCGCGCTGTGGGGCGGCGAGGCCCTTCTGGGCAGGCCCGGCGCGTGGCGGGCGGTCGCACGGTTCGAGCGGTTCCGGCTGCAGGGCGGTGAACGGGTGGGGCGCGAACCCTGGCGCAGCGCCGCCGCGCTGTGCTGGGGCGGTGATCGGGCGCTGCCGCTGACGCTGCCGGCGGATGCCGCCCTGTCGCTTCATGCCTGGACGGTGGGGTTGAACTGCCATGAAAGCTCGGCGGTCGGACGGCTGTTCGATGCCGCTTCGGCGCTGCTCGGCCTGGGGACCCATGCGAGCTACGAGGGTCAGGGGCCGGCGCTGCTGGAAGCTCTGGCGGATCGGGCGCCAGCCGGCCCGCTCGGGGTCGAGGCGCTGCCGATCGATGCGCAAGGTGACCTGCTGAGCGTGGATTGGCGCCCGGTGCTGGCGGTGCTGCTCGATGCGTCGCGCACCACCGCGGATCGCGCCGCGAGGTTTCATGAGATCCTGGCGCTGACCGCCCGCGCGATCGCGCGCCGGGTGCGCCGCTCCGATGGTATCACCGCGATCGGGCTGGCGGGTGGGGTGTTCCAGAACCGCCGCCTTGCCGAACGGCTGCTGACGCTGCTGCGCGCCGACGGATTCGACGCCGATCTCGGCCGCGAGATTCCCTGCAACGACGCCGGTCTGAGCTTCGGCCAGATCGTCGAATACGGATACCGATGCGATGGATGACCTCGACCCGGATGTTATGCATGTCAGCCTTGCCCACGGTAATGGCGGACGGTTGATGCGTGCGTTGATCACCGACCGGTTTCGTCCGCTGCTCGGCAATCCCGCCCTCGATACCGAGGCCGATGCCGCTGCCATCGGCTTGCCGGGGGGCGACATCGTGGTGACGACCGATGGTTTCACCGTGCAGCCCTTGCAATTTCCAGGCGGAGATATCGGCGCGCTGGCGATTCACGGCACGGTGAACGACCTTGCGGTATCTGGCGCGCGACCGCTGTTTGCCACGCTGTCGATGTTCATCGAGGAAGGTCTGCCGATGGCAGTGCTCGACACCATCGTCGCCAGCCTCGGCGCCGCGGCGCGGGAGGCGGGGGTCGCGATTGTGGCGGGCGATACCAAGGTGGTTCCGCGTGGCCAGGGCGGCGGGCTATATTTGGCGCTCACCGGCATCGGCGTGCGCGCACCGGGTTGTACCCTTGGCATGGCGGGAATTCGCGCGGATGACGTGATTCTGGTGAGCGGCCCGGTTGGTGACCACGGTATCGCGGTGATGTTGGCGCGCGAGGCGTTCGGTCTGCGCGGCGACCTCAAATCGGACGTCGCCTCGGTCCTGCCGCTGACCCAGGCGCTGCTTGCGCTGCCAGGCCTGCGCTTCATGCGCGATCCGACGCGCGGTGGCCTCGCGACCGTCGCACATGAAATCGCGCGCGGTACCCACAGGGTGATCGATCTCGACGAGGACGCGATCCCGATCAGCCCGGCGACGTCATCCGTCTGCGCCATGCTCGGTTATGATCCGCTCTATCTCGCGAGCGAAGGGCGTGTCGTTGCGGTCGTCGCGCCCGATCAGGCGGCCGTGGCGCTTGCCGCCTGGCGCGCCCTGCCGCAAGGTGCGGCTGCCGCGATCGTCGGCCATATCGCGGGTCCGGATGAAGCGGGCGCACCCCGGGTCATGCTGCACACCCGGATCGGCGGCACACGCAGTCTCCCGGAACTCGAGGCCGACCCCCTGCCACGGATTTGTTGACGCTGGACCCGGCGGATGCGGATGGTCATGCGCCGTGTCGGTGGAGGCGCGATGGCGTGGAGACGGCTCCGGCGGTGAAGTTGGCCGGCGAGGCCCAAAAAAGGGCGGGGATCAGTCGCGCGTCTGTGGATTATCGAAGCGTGGCGAGCGCAGACGCGCGAACGCCGAGCGTAGCGCCTCGGCCAGATCCCGCCGTTCCGCCTCGCCGAGCGAAGTGCCGACGATGTGTCGCGCTTCGCGATTGACCACCGACAGGATCGGGTTGCTCCCGGCGTTTTCATCCAATTGCACGCGCAACCATCCCGGTGTCATGGTCACCACGCTTCGCTGCCCGCGCGGCGTGGTCCGCGTGATCGTCAAGTGTTCGTCGGTCAGCAGAATCACCTCGGAGGCTCGCGCGCCGCGCATATTCATCGCATACAGCACGATCGCCAGGATCAGATCGACGCCGTTGAATCCGATCACGGGGAGCGCACCCAGGAAATACATCAGGCTGGTCACCAGCAATGACCCGGCGGCCATGATGCTGAACACCACGAACATGCCGCGCCTTCCCATGCTCCGGTGCGGCGTCAACACCGCCTCGAAAATCGGCGGGGGCATGATTGCGGGTGCGCTCATATCGGACATATCCCCTTTTTCACACGTCTTGCCCCCACTGCAAGAGACAAACGCGGTCTTGCCAAAATATCCCGCACCGGACAGGTATCACCGATGCCCATCGCGCCTCGAACCGAAACGAAACAGAGCAAACCCCGGCGGATGAAACGGGCCGATATCGCCCCGTTTCTCATCGCGATCAGCCAGGATAACCCAACCCCGCAGACCGAACTGGTCTATTCCACACCATTCACGCTTCTCGTCGCCGTCGTTCTTTCCGCGCAGACGACGGATGTCGCGGTCAACAAAGCCACGCCAGGCCTGTTCGCCGAAGCGCCCGACGCCGCCGCGATGGCCGCGCTCGGCGCTGCCGGCATCGCGCGCCATATCCGTTCGATCGGTCTCTGGCAGGCCAAGGCGAAGAACGTCGCGGCCCTGTCCCATCTGTTGCTCGAACGCCACGCCGGGGTGGTTCCGGATGACCGTGACGCACTCGAAGCGCTGCCTGGCGTCGGCCGCAAGACCGCCAATGTCGTTCTCAACGAGGTGTTCGGCCACGCCACCATGGCCGTCGACACGCACATTTTTCGCCTTGGCAATCGCACCGGCCTCGCTCCGGGCGCCAATGTGCGCCAGGTGGAAGATGGCCTCGTCGCCCGCATCCCGAAAGCCATGCTCCGCCCCGCCCACCACTGGCTGATCCTGCATGGCCGCTACGTTTGCAAAGCCCGTAAACCCGAGTGCTGGCGCTGTCCGGGCGCGCAATGGTGCGTCTATCGCCCGAAGACTCTGTCAGAAGCAGAGCACATATAGGGTTTCCACCCTTCCGCCCGGCGGCCCGACGCCATATACCAGCCGCGATGCAACCAGAGCTCCCCTTCATCAAGATGCACGGTGCCGGCAACGATTTCGTCGTGCTCGATGCGCGCGCCGACACGATCGCGCTGAGCCGCGCGCAGGCGATGCTGATCGCGGACCGGCGGCGGGGGGTCGGGTGTGATCAGATCATTCTGATCGAACCATCGCCGACCGCTGATGCGTCGATGCGGATCCTTAATGCCGATGGCACGGAAGCGGGAGCGTGCGGGAACGCGACGCGCTGCGTTGCGGCGTTGCTTGCCGCTGAGACCGGGGCGCGGACGCTGACGATCCAGACCGCGGCGGGTCATCTGGCTGCTGTGATCAAAGGGCCCAATCTGGTCGAGATCGACATGGGCGCACCCGCGTTCGGCTGGCAGGAGATTCCGCTGCTGGAGCCGATGGATACGCTGAACTTGCGCCTTGCGCTCGGCCCGGTCGAAAACCCGGCCGGTTGCTCGATGGGCAATCCACATGCGACGTTTTTCATCGATGATTTCAAGCATTTGGCGCTCGATAGCCTTGGGCCCCGGCTGGAACAGGCGCGGATTTTTCCCGAGCGCGCCAATATCGGGTTTGCACGGATCGATGCGCCGGACCGGATCCGGCTGCGGGTGTGGGAGCGCGGGGCGGGGCTGACGCTGGCATGTGGGTCAGGGGCGTGTGCGGCGCTGGTCAATGCGCATCGCCGTGGCCTCACCGGTCGGCGCGCCGCGGTCGAGATGGATGGCGGGACGCTGACCATCACCTGGCGGGAGGACGACCACGTGCTGATGGAAGGCCCGGTCGCGTTGGTCTACGCCGGCACGCTGGCACCCGAATGGCTGCCGGCATGAGCGTGAACATTCTCACCTTCGGCTGCCGGCTCAATGCCTTCGAATCCGAGGTGATGCGCGGCCATGCCGAGGCGGCGGGGCTGAGCGATACCATCATTGTCAATACCTGCGCGGTGACGGCCGAGGCGGAACGCCAGGCGCGTCAGGCGGTGCGGCGGGCGCATCGGGACAACCCTGATGCCCGCATCGTCGTGACCGGATGCGCGGCGCAGATCGACCCGTTGGCGTGGAGCGGGATCGACGGTGTTTCGCGGGTGATCGGCAATGTCGAGAAGCTGACGCCGGCGGCCTGGGCGGTGGACGATGCGGTTCTGGTGGCTGATATCATGCAAGTGCGCCAAACCGCGGCGCATCTGATCGATGGGTTCGGCACGCGGGCGCGCGCCTTCATCGAAGTGCAGCAGGGGTGCGATCATCGCTGCACCTTCTGCATCATTCCCTATGGGCGCGGGCCATCCCGCTCGATTCCGATGGGGGCGATCGCGCAGCAGGTTCGTACATTGGTCGCCAACGGCTATCGGGAGGTGGTGCTGACCGGGGTGGATCTGACGTCTTATGGCGCCGATCTGCCGGGCGCGCCGAAACTGGGTCAGTTGGTGCGCCGCCTGCTGGCCGCGGTGCCCGAATTGCCGCGGTTGCGGCTGTCATCGATTGATCCGGCGGCGATCGATACCGATCTGTGGCATGCGATCGCGCATGAACCGCGGTTGATGCCGCATCTGCATCTGTCGGTGCAGGCGGGGTCGGACATGATCCTCAAACGGATGAAGCGGCGGCATCTGCGCCATCATGTGATCGAGGTGACCGATCGGGCGCGGGCGCTGCGGCCGGAGATCGCGTTCGGTGCCGATCTGATCGCCGGGTTTCCCACCGAGGATGCTGCGATGTTCAATGATAGCCTGCGTTTGATCGATGAGGCGGGGCTCGATTACCTGCACGTGTTTCCCTACAGCGCACGCAACGGCACGCCGGCGGCACGCATCCAAGCCTTACCGATGGCGGAGCGTCGGGCGCGGGCCGCCACGCTGCGCGCAGCCGGGTTGCGCCGGGCGGCGGCGCGTTATCGCTCGATGATCGGCGGCACGGTGACCGCGCTGGCTGAAAGCGCCACCGCTGGGCATTCCGAGACTTTCGCACCGGTGCGTTTCATGCGCGATTTCGAACCGGGCAGCTTGGTAACCGGGCGGATCACGGCGGCGGACGCGACCTCGGTCACACTGGAAATCGCCTGATGGCGCTTGGTTTTTTCTCCCGTCTCAAGGCCGGACTGACCCGCAGCACGACCAAGCTCACCACCGGGATCGCGGACACGTTCACCAAGCGCAAGCTCGATGATTTCGCGCTGGAGGAACTCGAGGAACTGCTGATCGCGGCTGATCTGGGTCCTGTTGTTGCGGCGCGGGTGATCCGCAGCTTCCGTCGCGCGCGTTTTGGGCAGGACGTTTCGCCTGGCGAAATTCGTGCCGCCCTGGCCGATGAAATCGCCAAAATCCTCGTCCCGGTCGCTCTGCCTCTTGTGATCGACGAGACCAGACATCCTTTCGTCATCCTGATGGTCGGGGTCAACGGCACCGGAAAGACCACAACGATCGGCAAGCTTGCCCAATTTTATGCCGACGCCGGGCAGAAACCCATGCTCGTCGCTGGCGATACATTCCGCGCCGCCGCCGTCGAGCAACTGCAGATCTGGGCCGAACGCGCCCATGTCCCCATTGTCACTGGCCCGCAAAATGCCGATCCGGCCGGCCTTGTGTTTGATGCCATGGTGCGCGCTGAGCGCGAGGAGGCCAAAATTCTGCTGATCGATACCGCCGGTCGCCTGCATAACAAAGCGGCCTTGATGGAAGAGTTGCGCAAGATCATCCGCGTGATCAAGAAACGCGACCCCACCGCACCCCACGCCGTCCTGTTGACGCTCGACGCCACCACCGGCCAGAACGCGCTCACCCAGGTCCAGACGTTCAGGGATATGGTCGATCTCACCGGATTGATCGTCACCAAACTCGACGGATCCGCCCGCGCTGGAGTGGTGGTGGCGCTCGCCGATTCCACAGGCCTGCCGATCCATGCCATCGGCGTCGGTGAGACCGCCGCAGATCTTCGACCTTTCGACGCGAAGGATTTTGCTCGCGCTCTCACCGGCGCGGAAGTCTGAGCCTGATCTTGCTCAAAGAGGCCGATGCCCGACGCGTGGGCCTGATTGGCCGAATTCACTGATCCAGCCTTCGGATCGAAAGCCGGCCGCTCATTTGCTGGTCTCCGGTCTGCTGTAGTCGGATCTGACGTCGTGAAACGGTCGTCAGAAATGGGTGGTTGGGAAGCTGCGGACCAAACTGCCACAGATGAGTTGCCACCCGTTTATGATCACGAAGAAGATCAGCTTGAACGGCAGCGAAACCGCGGTCGGCGGCAGCATCATCATCCCCAGACTCATCAAAATCGCCGACACGACGAGATCGATCACCATGAACGGCAGGTAGATCATGAACCCCATCTCGAAGCCGCGACGCAATTCTCCGACGACGAAACTGGGGATCAGCACGCGCCACGAGAGGGAATCGCGATGCGCTGGGATGGCGACATGCGCGATCGCGGAGAACATTCGAATATCCGGCGCTCTTGCATTCTGCGCCAGAAATGCATGAAACGGAACGGCGGCTTGACGAATGCCGGTCATTGTATCGACCGTCCCCTGCGTCATCGGTAATAAGCCAACGTGCCAAGCCTGATCGAATACAGGCTGCATCACGAAATACGTCAAGAACAGAGCCAACCCGATGAGCACCGTATTAGGCGGCATCGTCTGCATGCCAAGTGCCGTCCGTAGTATACTAAGTACAATGATGATCCGTGTGAAGGCGGTCAACATCACGAGCAAACTGGGAGCCAAAGCCATCAATCCAATGAACAGCACCAGCTGAATGAGTTTGGCTGTTTCCGGTGCGCCGCCATGTCCAAGATTGAGCGAAATAGACTGCGCGTGCGCAACCCCCATGGCTGCGAGAGTTCCCGAAATTACGCCCAGGGTCACGCGCATGCGACAAAATCGGTGTCCCGACATCAGATCATGTCCTCTGGTTCAGCTGCGGGCAATCGCAGGATCTGGTCGGATCGGCCGCCCGTCAGAACCGCAAATCGGTAACCACCGAGTTCGACCACTGAAAGTCGCCGGATGCGGTCGATCTGAACCATGTTTCGTGCGCTGGCGCTCCGTCCTCCTTGGCTACGCTGGCGCACCATCTGAGGCACGCCAAATCGTCGCGCCGCGTATGACAGTCCGACGATTACGCCGATCGTCATAATCAATGCGATCACCGCGTTAAGAACTGTTGGCTGCATCATGAGGTTTACCAATCTCTTCAAATCGTTTTATCGATGACGCACTGACATTGTTATCGCGCTCGGTACTGTGCTTCTTGTCGCATCGATGGGATAATGTCTCTAAATAGTTAATTTTCTATTACGAAAACTCCGCGGCACGACCTAAAAATATAACTCGGATTGTCGACCGTTTTTTTAGCAGATTGTTAACTTCTACTCGGTATGATCCGTTCATGATCGCGAGGACCCCATGACATCTGATCTGCTCAGCGTCGCTGCAAAGCGCATCTACTATCTTGATCAAACACAAAGCATCTTGGCACGTAACATCGCCAATCTTGATACGCCTGGCTATACACCCCAGGTTGCCGTTCCTTTCGCACGTACGCTCGACCATGCAGCGGGAGGGCCGCTGACGGTAACGAACGCGAGCGATATGCAGCCCGCGAATGACAGCGCCGTTGCTGGAGACGACGCAACCGTGACCCAGCGTGCGCCCGACGGCAACGCGGTCTCGCTCAATCAGGAACTCGCCGCAGTTGCCCGCACACAGATCAATCAGCAATATGCTGTGAATATTTACAAAACATATATCGGGATGTTCACAACTGCACTCGGTCCAAATCCGTAAAATATAGGAATACCAAAATGGAATTCGGCACATCACTCGCAATATCCGCGTCCGGAATCTCGGCGCAAAGCGCTCGGCTGCGCGTCATCGCGGAAAATCTAGCCAATGAAAACTCAACCGGTTCAACCCCAGGCAGCAATCCATATCGTCGGCAAACCATCACGTTTCGGGATGAATATAACCACAGTCTGAACACCGACCTCGTGCAGGTGGCTAATATCGGGCAGGATGAGACACCGTTTCCAACGAAATACGACCCATCAAACCCGGCAGCGAATGCCCAAGGTTATGTCAAACTACCGAATGTGAACAGTTTCGTCGAATTAATGGACATGCAGCAGGCCGAACGTTCATACGATGCCAATTTATCGGTGATGAATGCGACGCGTGGTATGCTGACCCGTACGTTGGATCTCATCTGATGTCGGGCAGTATAGCATCTATCCTGAAAGCGACGTCCGGTGCCGCCGCCTATCAACGAACGGCAGACTCGGCGTCTGGAGAGGGCGAGGACTTTTCCAAGTATTTCGCTAACATTGTTACAAGTGCCGTCAAACAAGGCGCTTCGACCGAGACGGTCGCGCAAAACGGCCTGATGGGCGGCGGCGATCTTACTCAGGTCGTAACTTCAGTGGCCCAGGCTCAGTTGGCTCTTCAAACAACCGTTGCCATCCGCGATCGACTCATCCAAGCGTATCAATCGATTATGAGCATGCCGATATGAGTTCATATTCCCGTTCACCCAAGATCGCGGTAAAGGGAAAATCTGATACGTCGGCCCTGGCATCCGGCATCGCATGGTCTCAATGTCATGGCTGATCCGTCCATCGCTATTGTTCTTCATCAAGCCCTGTATATCACCGCACGGCTTGCGGCGCCGCCACTGCTGGCATCACTCGCCACCGGGCTAGTCATTTCGATTTTGCAGGCTGTTACGCAAATAAATGAGCCAAGTCTCGTATTTCTGCCAAAAGTCGTCGCGATCACGGGTGTTCTATTTATGCTGGGCGGTTATTCAGTTACATTGCTGACTGAGTTTTCCAGAAGTATATTTTCGGCTATGATCCACGTAGGATAGTATCTTGGACTCTGCATTGGCAGGTTTCGTATTTGGATTTCTTATTGTCTTCGTGCGCATAAGCAGCGCTGTGATGCTTCTGCCTGGTTTCAGCGAAGCCAGTGTACCTCCGATGGTTCGAATTGGCCTGTCGCTGGCATTGACGTGCATCGTTGCTCCTTTGGTGGGGACAGATCTTCCACCAATGCCAACGGAACCGGCTTACGTGATCTTGCTGATACTCGAGCAGATCGTTATTGGTCTCACGATTGGATGGTTGACGACGACGATACTGACCACATTGCCAATGGCAGGTCAGGCGATCTCCTACCAAATCGGCCTATCCAGCGTCTTGTTGCCAAGCACTGAGCTGGGATCGAATAGTACACTAGTCTCAAGTGTATTTAATCTTATGGTCCCAGTTTTATTTTTTAGTTCAGCCCTGATTATATTTCCCATTTTGGCGCTAGTGAACTCTTTTCATCAAATTCCAGTCAATATCACAAGTCAATTTTCGAATACGAGTGATTTGGGTCTTATAATAAAAGTTATTATCAAGGCTGTTTCATTTGAGTTTTTGATTTCAACGCAAATTGCAGCGCCATTTCTTGTTATCGGTTTGATTTGGCAGGCTGGCCTTGGATTGATCGCCCGTGCCTCACCCCAACTCCAGATCTTTTTTGTTGCGGCACCGCTACAAATTCTGATCGGCCTGATTCTCTTGGCGCTTTTTCTTGGTCCTATCCTATCAATCTGGCATATTGCTTCAAGTCACATGCTCAGACATTACATTGAGTATTAAAAATAATATCATAATTTCACTAAATCATGTGTTGGCAACATAAAAATATAGACGGCAATCAGTTGTTGTCATAGCAAATAGAGTGGGAGTATATTTTGGCCGAAAAGGAGAGTCGAACCGAGGCCGCAACGCCGGCCAAATTAACAAAAGCTCAGTCAGAGGGCGACAGCGTTGTCTCCCGGGAGGTGACGACATTCGGTAGTTCGGCCGCCGCCGTTTTGATTTTTGTGGCTCTGATGCCCGCCATGGTTACACGATTGACGATCGCCCTTGCTGGCCTGATCGCTCACGCCGGTCAGGCGGATCAGCCAAGCACGGTTTTCCGAGCCATTTCACCCGTGCTGGTCGCAGCAGGCGACATTGTTATCCCGATCGGCCTACTTGTCAGTGTTGCTGCAATAGTATTAACGCTATTACAAACAGGATTTCAGTTTAAAAAGAAGGCAATTGGGCTCCATTTCGAGAGGTTAAGTCCCCTAGGTGGAATTTCTAATCTTTTTTCTTTGAGGCATACGATAACATCCTTACAATCAATTTTAAAAATTATCTTTATTGGTTCAGCGATTTACGTCATTATTGATCAGCATATCCATTCACTATTCCAACAGATCGTGCGTCCAGTTTCTTTACTTCCGGCGACGATCGAATCATCGTTCGTATCGGTTCTCATCGCCGGCGCGGCGACGCAAGCGGTGATTGCCGCCGCCGATTTCGTTTGGTCTCGCCGGCAATTTGCGACCCGCAACCAGATGTCGCATGAGGAGATCAAGGACGAACAAAAGGAAACGGATGGTAACCCCATCGTCAAGGCGAAGCTCAAGGCCCTGCGCGCGCTGCAGGCCAAACGCAATCTGCGCGCGGCGATGGCGCGTGCGACTGTCGTGGTTACCAACCCGACCCATTATGCAGTGGCCCTGGAATATCATGTGGGACAAACCCAGGCTCCCCGGGTTGTCGCCAAAGGCGCTGATCATCTGGCGGCAAAGATCAGGGAAATGGCGTTTGAACTCCGCGTGCCGATCGTGCCTAACCCGCCGCTCGCCCGGGCGCTTTTCATGATCGATGAAGATGCGGAAATCACGCCGGAGCATTACCGCGCCGTTGCGGAAGTAATCGCGTATATTTGGAAACTCGCCGAACGACGTGCCGTCGGAAATCAATCGTGACCGTCGTGACTATTGATTTCCAGAAGGGTCAGAAGTGCGGCCGCGCGCTCTGGCTCGGTTTTGGCCTCCAACAAGGCCTGTTTTTCAGCTGGCGTGAACGGGATTGCCATACAAAGGGTAACAATCAGGGCCGAATCCGAAATACCTTCAATCGCTTCCCAATTAGCATCGACACCGGTTGCCACGAAGTATCGATGCAACGAATCGAGCAGTTGATGCCGGTTAACCCCCGTTGCGGACTCTGACCCGAAGGTCTCAACATTGCCCAGGAAATCATGACGGAACTTGGTGATGTCGCCCTGGACACGCCGGTAACCGCGGCGCATTTCAGCCTCCTCGACGATACTGAACCTGACCAATCCGTGGAGCGTGATCAGATACCGTCCATCATCGGTTTCACTGAATGCGGTGATCCGGCCTAGGCACCCATGCCGATACAGTGCCGGACCATTTGAACCAGCCGGCGCATTGTGATCCGGCTGAATCATCCCCAGCATTCGACCGGCGCCCAATGCCTCGTCAACCATAGCAAGGTATCGCGGCTCGAAGATATTCAAAGGTAATCGCCCGCCTGGCAGCAGGAGCGCCCCGGTAAGCGGAAAGATCGGGAATATCTCCGGAATGCCCTCGATCCGCCCGATCCCAGATGTCATGCCCAGCGCCTTGGTCAACTGAAGAGCAACGTTGAAAGTTTTCGCCGTGCCGCCATGGTCTCGATTGCGTCTATTCCCCAGGCATCGAAAAACTTCAACAATTGCAGACGCGCCGCATCGTCGTTCCAACCCCGCTGTCGGCGCATGATGTCAAGCAACGCATCGGCCGCTCCTTCTCGATCACCTGCCGCATTCAGCGCATTCGCCAAAGCGTAACGGGCTTCGTGATCGTTGGGGTTGGCCGCTAGCTTCGCTTCGAGCGTGGTTTTTTCACCTGCCGCGGCGCGGCCTTCCTGTGCGATGAGGAGCGCGGTGCGCGCCGCCGCAATATCGGCGTGATCGGTTAGTTTGGCGGGTACTTCCGCCAATACCGCCGCGGCTTGATCGTCTTCGCCCAGGGCGATCAGGCTGCGCGCCAGCCCAACCCACGGTTCCGGACGCTCGGGGTCTTCGTTCAGGGCGGCGCCGAACAACTCAACGGCGTGCTGGTGATCCCCAGCGTCAGCGGCCTTACGCGCGTCGGCGATGGTGTCGGCCCCAGGCGCTGCGGAGCCGGCGAGTTTGAGCACTGAATCGACAAACCGGCGAACATCGCTCTCGGGCAGAGCCCCCTGAAACAGGTCGGCGATCTGCCCTTGCCAGAATGCCGCAACCGTCGGCACGGACTGCAAGGGCAAACCCAGGCTCGCCAGTTGCTGCACCAGTGCGCGGTTCTTGTCGATATCGATTTTGACCAACGCCACGCGCCCGCCCATCGAGCGCACGATTTTTTCGAGCGTTGGCGTCAATGTTTTGCACGGTCCGCACCAGGTTGCCCAAAAATCGACCAGCACCGGCCGTTCGCGCGAGGCCTCGACCACGTCGGTCATGAAACTGGCCTGGGTGCCGTCGATAATTACGGGCGCAGAGGCGCGGCTCGGCAGGCCAAGCTCCCGCTGGTCGGATTTCAGTTCAGGGATGTGATCCATGGTCGATGATCCGTTCATAGTTACCGTTACATGATAGCCAGACAGCGTCGTGCAAGCCAGAGCATGCCCGGTTTCGCTCTCAGTGCGCCGCCGCGTGCGGCCCCAGCCCAAGTTCGCACGCATGCGCGCAGCCGGATTCGTTCAGCTCGATCTGCACCGTCGCGTGGTCGATATCGAATTTTCGATGCATCGCCTCCACCAGCCGATCGATGAATTCGTCGCCCGGATGGCCGCCCGGCGTGACCACATGCACGCTCAGGGCCGTCTCGGTCGTGCTGATCGGCCAGATGTGCAGATCATGCACCGAGGCGACCTCGGGAAAATCCAGCACGAATGCCCGCACCCGCTCCGGAGCAATACCGCGCGGCACGGCGTCCATCACCATGCCGGTCGAATCGCGCAGTAACCCCCAGGTGCCGAACAGGATCATGCCGGCAATCGCGAGGCTGGCGATCGGGTCGAGCCGTTCCCAGCCCGTCAGCAGAATAACCGCACCGGCCAGCACCACGCCGAGCGATACCAAAGCATCGTAGAGCATATGCTGAAATGCGGCGCGAATGTTCAGATCCCCCTTGCGGCCGGACGCAAACAGCCAGGCGGAAACGCCGTTGACCGCAATGCCGACACCCGCGACGATCATCACGACGATTGTATCAACCGGTTGAGGCGCCACCAGCCGACGCACCGCCTCAACCGCGATCGCGCCGACCGACACAAGCAGAATCGTCGCATTGATCAGCGCCGCCAGGATCGTGCCGCGTCCCAGCCCATAGGAATAACGCGGTGTCGGCGCACGGCGGGCCAAAGTGGCGGCGATCCATGCCATCAACAGCCCGAGCACATCGCCCAGATTATGCCCGGCATCGGCAACCAGCGCCATCGAATGCGAGGCGATCCCCGCGATCACCTCAGCGATCACGAATCCGGCATTCAAACTGGCGCCGATCGCGAAGGCGCGACCGAAATCCGCCGGCGCGTGACTATGGCCTTGGTGTCCATGGTCATGCCCGTCATGGTCGTCGCCATGGTCCGAATGATCGTGTGGCATCGTGGGTCCCCGTTCCAAATTCAAGCTAGCGCAGATCGGGCATGAAATCGACAGCTCTCGTCACGCAACATAGTTACCCGGTGCCGCCGCTAGATTTCCGGTCGAAGCGCAATCCGCGGGATGCGAGTAATACAATGTCGCGGTGGTTTAACGCTTTACCACCCCCCCCGAAGTGGGCGAAACAACAATGCTCTGGGATCGCCCAGCGCTACAGGACCCGTTCGGCTTCACCAAGGAGAGTTTCATGCCCGGTCGCACACCGGACAAAGCCTGCGTCTGCGCCTTGATCGTCTCTGTGATGGCGATGTCCATGCCGTGCGCGCATGCCTTTGGCAACGAACCACCACCTCACGTGCCGGTCGCGATACCGCATGCGACAGCGTTTCGGTCCACGATCGAGGTCTCCGGCCAGATCGCCGCCGTGCAATCGGCCACTATCGCGGCGCAACGCGCCGGGGTCGTTCAGGCGGTGCTGTTCCGCTCAGGGGAAACCGTTGCAAAAGGGCAGATTCTGCTGCGTCTCGACGATGGGGTCGAGCAGGCCCAGGTGATGCTCGACCGTGCGAAACTTGATCAGGCTGACCGCACCCTGACGCGTGACCGCAAGCTGCGCTTGATTGCCGGCATCTCCGAAGCGCAGTTCGAGTCCGACCGGGCCACCGATGCCGAGGCCGCGGCGCAGCTCGCGCTCGATACCGCACGGGAGAACCGTCGTGTCATTCGCGCCCCCTTCGCCGGCATTCTGGGCATCCGGCGCGTCTCGACCGGCGATTACATCGGCGCGGGAGCCGCGGTCACCACGATCACCCAGACCAGCCCGCTGCGCGTATTGTTCGCGGTGCCGGAAACCGAGCTTGCTGGCGTCGGTTTCGGCGACGCGTTTCAATTCACCCTGCCCGATCAGGATCAATCCGACCACCAGGGCCGTATTCTCGCGCTCAGCCCGGCACTCAACGCCACCACGAGGGCGCGTATGGTTGAAGGCAGGGTCGCCAACGCCAGTGGCGCCCTTCTGCCCGGTGCGTTCGGCACCGTGACGATCGCGACCGGAACACCGGTCGCCGCCCTGCAACTCCCCGCCACGGCGATCGACTACGGCCCGCTCGGCAGTTTCATCTATGCGGTTCACCACCACGGCCGGGACTCGATGGTTCAGGCGGTGTATGTGAAAATCCTGTCGACGATTGGTGCTCACACAATCATCGCCGCGCACGGACTCCACCCACTCGACAGCGTGGTGGCGATCGGCGGCTTCAAACTGCACGATGGTGAAATCATCATCCCGGAGGGCGTGACGCCGCCCATCCAGGCGGGCGATGGTGAACCCGGCGCGAAATCATGACGCCCGAACCTGGCTGGACCAGCCCGTGGGCGCGACTCCTCAATCACCCGATCCTGGTCGGGCTGGGTGTGGCCGCCCTCATATTATTCGGGACCATCTCACTGCTTACCCTGCCGATCCGTCCGAGTCCGCCGATTCCGGCCAACCGGATCAAAATCGTCACGCGCTACCCCGGCGCCTCGGCCTCGGTGGTCAACCGCTTCGTCACCATCCCGACCGAAGCCAGCGTGGCCGCGGTCAACGGCGTGTCCTACGTGACCGGCACCTCGCGTGAGGGCAAATCAACCATCCGCGCCTATCTCGGCGGTGGTATCGATCCCAATACGGTCTATGCCGAGGTGCTCTCGGCGGTGAACGCCGCCCGCAACGATCTGCCAAGCGCTGCCCGACTGCCGGATGTCGCCCTGGTCGGACGGCAAAGTGCTAATCAAGAGCTCAATGTCGCGGCCCTGTTCGCGCCGGGTATTTCGGAAACCGCGGTGACCCGCTACCTGAAGACCGACGTGATCCCCCGACTCGAAACCGTGCCAAACATCGGCCCCGTCACGATCTTCGCGCCCGATCCGGCTATTCGGGTCGCGCTGGATCCGGCGCGGATGGCCGCCCTCGACGTCACCCCGGCGGACATCACCAATGCACTGACCAACGCCGCCAACCTCTCCGCCGCAGGATCGCTGCGCAACGACGCCGGGGTGATCCCGGTTGAAGCCCGTCCCGGCCTCGGTGCCATCAACGACTTCCAGCGCATTCCGGTCGTTACGCGTTCGGGCGTCACTATCCCGCTGTCCGCGGTCGCCGACGTCGCGCTCGGTCCGCCCTCCAACACGTTCGAAAACTGGTGGCAGGGTCGGCGCGCGGTTTATCTTGCGGCGGGTGTCGCGCCCGGCGGCAATATCATCGCGGTCTCGCGTGATTTCCGCCACATGCTCACGACCATCCGGAAAACGGCGCCACCCGGGCTGAAGCTCCCACTGATTTATGACGAGTCGATCAGTATTCTGCGCAGCTTGCGCGATCTCGGCGTCACCCTGCTGATCACCATCGCCCTCGTTGTGGTCATCGTGCGACTTTCACTCGGCACCACCCGCGCCGCCGCTGCTCCGTTCATGGCGATCGTGCTCTCCCTGCTCGGTACCGCGATCGTGATGCACGCGCTCGGGCAGAGCCTCAACCTGTTTACCATCATCGCCCTCGTCCTCGCGGTTGGACTTGTGGTCGATGATGCGATTGTTGTGGTCGAGGATATTTTCCGCCGGATCAACGAGGGTGAAACCCCGCTTGATGCCGCTTCCGCCAGCGTCACGAGACTGGCCCCGGTCCTTGCGGCCATTTCCTCCACCCTCGTCGTCGCCTTCCTGCCGCTGGTGTTCTTGCAAGGCCTTACCGCCGCCCTGTTCCGCCCCTTCGCGACCGTGCTGATCACCGCCTTTCTGCTCTCGCTGCTGATCGCACTGACCGTGGTCCCATTGATCGCGCTTTGGGCAGGCCGATACTCCACACGCGAGGCTGGAACCGGTCCGATCGACCGGCTGCGCACCCTTTACGCTCACCTCCTCGGCCCCAGCCTGCGTCATCCGGTCGTGGTTGTCGCCATCGCTGTCCTCCTCGCCGGCGTCAGCGGCTTTCTCTATACCCAGGCACCGCGCAATCTCACGCCCGCCGCGGATGGTCTCTCGGTCAACATTTTTGCCCAGGGCCCCTATGGTGCCTCGATCACCTACCTCAAGGCGCAATACCACCAGATCCAGGCGGTGCTCGACCGTCTCGAACCCGGGATGCCGGACTGGATGGTTGCCGATGAAAACGCCCATGGCCTGTTCGGCGGCTATACGTTCGACACGCCGGATGATGCGCTCCACGCCACCAAAATCCTCGGCGCCGCCCTCGGCAAACTCCCCGGCGTGCAAGCCTATGTCAATGAAAACAACGGCCTGCCCGGTCTCAACGGCCTGCCGATTGACGTGCTGATCTCCGGCCAGGCCAGCTATGGCAAACTCCTCGCGGTCGCCCAGAAAGTGATCGACGCGGGTTATGCCAGCGGCCAGTTCGACTTCCTTCAGGAATCGCCCGGCGCGAGCCAGCCACAATACGCCGTCTCGATTCGCCGTAACCTCGCAGCGGCGCTCGATGTGCCGACCAGCGCGATCGGCGATGCGCTGGCCGATTCCCTCTCGGGCGGCACGATCGGCCATGTCAGCCTCGGCCATACCACGCTCGATGTCATCCCCACCGGCCCGCGCAACACCACCCCCGCCGGCATCGGCACCTACACGGTGCAGACGACCAAAGGCGGCCTCGTTCCGCTCGCCGATGTCACCCGCATCGCGCTGCGCCAGGAACCCAACGCCATCGGCTCCTGGCAGGGGCTGCCGACCGTGACCATCCAGGGCCAGCCGAAACTCGGCGTTTCGCTGTCGGATGCGCTCGAAACCCTGAACAAGGGCTTCACCGCCCAGCATACCCTCGGTCTTTCATTCGGTTACGCCGGCCCCTCGGCCACCTTCCGCCGCTCGCAACATGAAAACAACCTGCTCTTCCTGATGGGTTTCGCCGGGCTGTTCTTCCTGCTCGCCGGCCAGTTCCGCAGCCTGCGCGACCCGTTCGTGGTGATCACCACCGTGCCGCTCGCCAGCCTCGGGCCGCTCACGCTCATCGCTCTGGGCGGTGCGACGCTCAATATCGTCACCGAAATCGCCCTCCTAGCGGTCTGGGGCCTGATCGCCCGGCAAGGCATCCTGTTCGTTCAGGTCGCTCATGAACGCGCCCGCGAAGGCCGCCCGATCGCCGAAGCGGCCAGCGACGCCGCCCGTCTGCGCTTCCGCCCGATCCTGATGATCACCCTCGCGCTGATCGGCGGCGCCGTCCCGCTCATGCTCGCCAATGGACCCCAGGCGGTCATCCGCTACGATATCGGCGCCATCCTCGCCACCGGCATGGCCTCCGGCTTCCTCCTGTCGCTGTTCGCCGTCCCCGCCATGTATTGCCTCGTGCACGGACGGCGGGGATGAGGAAGGTGCGCGAGACGGGGCGTTGCCCCGGACCCCAGCAGGGGGCTTTGCCCCCTGCACCCCCACTAAGGGCGGAGCCCTTAGAACCCGTCAGTTTCAGGCAGGAGGAGGGCGCGGCCTCGCATGCGGAGCGGCTTATGCCTCGACAGCCCTCCTCCTGCCTGAAACTAGTGGATTTTAAAGGCTCCGCCTTTAACCGGGATCCAAGGGGCAGAGCCCCTTGGTGGGGCGTGGGGCGAAGCCCCATCCTGCTCACCGCCCTTATCCTCGCCGGCTGTACCGTGCCGATCAAGCCGGTGGTGGTGGGGCCGGTGCCGGGTGGGTATGTCCGTGGGCAGGCGACGGCGGGGTCGGTGCTGGTGGGGGCATGGTGGCGCGGGTTTGGCGATCGGTCGTTGGATCGGCTGGTGGCGGCGGGGGAGGCGCGGTCGCCGAATGTGGCGGCGGCGGCGGCGCTCGTGGTGGTGGCGCAGGCGAATCGGGCGGCGGCGACCGGGGCGTTTTTGCCGCAGATCGGGTTCAATCCATCTGCGACGCGGCAGAAATATTCCGCGATTCCCTTCGGATTTCCACCGTTCACGATTTATCAGGTGAGTGGCACGCTCAACTATAATCCGGGGCTGTTCGGCGCGCGGGCGTATGCGTTCAGGAACGGGGCGGCGCTGGTGGCCTATCAGCGCGCCGAGGTCGAGGCGGCGCGGCTGACCGTTGCCGATGATCTCGTGGTGGCCGCGATCACCGAGGCGGGGTTGAACGCGCAGATCAGCACCGACCGGGCGATTGCCGCGAGCGAGAAGCGGCTGCTCGATCTGCTGACCGGCGAGTATGGGGCAGGGGCGATCGAACGTCTGACGGTGTTGCAACAACGGGCGCAATATCAGGCGACGATGTCCGCTCTGCCTGCCTTGCTGGCGGAGGCGGCGGCTGAGCGTCATGCGATGGCGGTGGACAGTGGTGTGGCTCCGTCAGATTTCACCGGGGACCATTATCGCCTCGCCGCGTTCACCGTGCCGCCAGATCTGCCGCCGGCGGTTCCTTCGGCGCTGGTCGCGGGTCGGCCGGATATCGTGGCAGCGCGAGCGCTGGTGGCGGCCGATCATGCTGCGGTCGGGCAGGCGGTTGCGGCGTTCTATCCCAGTCTGTCCCTGTCGGCGGAAGGCGGTTACAGCGCCGAGACGTTCAACACCCTGTTCAATCCCGGCGCCTCTTTGTGGACCCTGGCGGGTTCGCTACTCGCTCCGGTGTTCGATGGCGGGGTGCTGCGCGCGCATGAGCGAGCGGCACAGGCGATGCTTTCGAATGCGTTGGCGACGTATCGGGGGACGGTGTTGAGCGCGTTTCAACAGGTTGCGGACGGGTTGCGCAAAGTCGCGGCGGATCGGGCGTCGGTGCAGGAGAGCGATGCAGCGGCGGCGACGGCGGATCAGGCCTATACGCTAGCGGATCAGCAGTTCAAGCTGGGTGCGGCCGATTACAACACGGTGTTGACCGCCGAAATCACCTGGCGGCAATCCCAGCTTGCAGCGGTTCAGGCGCGGACGCAGCAATTGCTCGACGAAGCGGCGCTGCGTGCGGCGCTGGCGGGGGATAAGCCGGCGGCTCATTAGGCATTTCGGCGCGTTTCTGCTATAAAGTCGCGAATTACCCCGACCTTGGAGCACAATTCCGGCATGACCGATTCCGCCGACGCGACCCCTATGCCCACCCCTTCCGAACTGCCCCCCGAAGCCGGCACCGATGACGTTTACGACGCTGATTCGATTAGTGTGTTGCGCGGCCTCGATGCCGTGCGCAAGCGACCGGGCATGTATATCGGCGACACGGATGACGGTTCTGGCCTGCATCACATGGGTACCGAAATCATCGACAACGCGGTCGATGAGGCACAGGCAGGATTCTGCGACAAGGTCGATGTCGTGCTCAACGGCGACGGTTCGATGACCGTGACCGACAATGGCCGCGGCATCCCCACGGGGATTCACCATGAGGAAGGTATTTCCGCCGCCGAGGTCGTGCTCACGCGCCTGCACGCTGGCGGCAAGTTCAACCAGAATTCCTACAAAGTCTCCGGCGGTCTGCACGGTGTCGGTGCCGCCGTTGTAAACGCGCTATCGGAATGGATGGAAGTGAAAATCTGGCGCGACGGGCTGGAACATTTCATCCGTTTCGAGCACGGAAACGCGGTTGCGCCGCTGAAGATCGTTGGTCCGTCCGATCACCCGACCGGCACCGAGGTCAGCTTCAAACCCTCGTCGGGCACCTTTACCCATGTCGAATTCGACTACGCTATTTTCGAGCGCCGTCTGCGCGAACTCGCCTTCCTCAACTCCGGCCTGGCGATCAACCTGCGCGATGAACGCCACACCCCGGTGCAGGAGGCCAATTTCCTTTATCGCGGTGGGCTGATTGAATTCGTGAACTGGCTCGATCGCGCCAAAACCCCGATTTTTGCCCCCCCGATCACCGATTATAAAGTCGATGCGGTCGGCGGCATCCGCGTCGAATTCGCCCTGGCATGGAACGAGACCTATCACGAGACCATGCTGTGCTTCACCAACAACATCGTCCAGCGCGACGGCGGCACGCATCTGGCGGGGTTTCGCTCGGCGCTGACCCGGGTGGTTTCGAAAATCGCCGAATCCGTCAGCAAGAAGGACAATCTCTCGCTCAATGGCGAGGATATGCGCGAAGGCCTGACCGCCGTGCTCTCGGTCAAGGTGCCCGATCCGAAATTTTCCTCGCAGACCAAGGACAAGCTGGTCTCGTCCGAGGTTCAGCCGCTGGTTCAGGCCGCGGTGGCCGATGCGGTGGAGCATTGGTTCGAAACCCACCCGAAGGAAGGCCGCCTGATCGTCCAGAAAGTGATGGACGCGGCCTCCGCCCGCGAAGCCGCCCGCCGGGCGCGCGAACTCACCCGCCGCAAGGGCGTGCTGGATATTTCCACCCTGCCGGGCAAGCTTGCCGACTGCCAGGAACGCGACCCCGCGAAATCGGAGATTTTCATCGTCGAAGGGGATTCGGCAGGTGGTTCGGCCAAACAGGGGCGCGACCGCAAGACCCAGGCGATTCTGCCGTTGAAGGGCAAGATCCTGAATGTGGAGCGGGCGCGGTTCGACCGCATGCTCGGCTCGGCAGAAATCGGCACGCTGATCACGGCCCTCGGCACCGGCATCGGCCCGACCGAACCCGAACAGGGCGGCTTCGACGTTTCCAAACTCCGCTACCACCGCATCGTCATCATGACGGATGCGGATGTCGATGGCTCGCATATCCGCACGCTGTTGCTCACCTTCTTTTTCCGCCAGATGCGCGAACTGATCGAACGCGGCCATCTCTACATCGCCCAGCCGCCGCTCTACCGCGCCAAGCGCGGCAATGAGGAACGCTACCTCAAGGACGACGACGCGATGGAAGCCTATCTGTTCGAGCGCGCGCTAAATGAGGCGCGGATCGAAGGGGTCGATCTCGCGGCCGAGCTACCTTTCCTGCGCGAAGCCTCCCGCCGCATCACCGATCTCGCGCGCGACATGCCGGTCGCCTATATCGAACAGGCGGCCATTGTCGGCGTGCTCGGCGCCGAGCCTGGCCAGATGACCGACCGCGCGCCCATCCTTGCCGCCAGGCTCGATGCGATCTCGCCGCCCAACGAGCGCGGCTGGGTCGTCGCGGTCGATGCGGGGGGCATCATCATCGGCCGCACCGTGCGCGGCGTGGCCGAACGCTTCACCCTCGATCTCGCCGCCCTCCGCTCGACCGAGGCGCGCTGGCTGGCCGAACGCGCCGAGCGCCTCGCCGCGATGTTCACGAC
>NZ_JBMFGY010000012.1:0-14611 GCF_049977125.1 Acidiphilium sp.
AGGCGAAAGTGGTGGCGTCGGCAACTTCATCTGGGACTAGGTCATGAAATTTCTGAATAGTGTCTGGTCCGCCTTACGCGATACTTGGCGACTGTCTAAACCTTATTTTCAGTCTGATCAAAAATGGCGAGCCTACGGTTTGCTGTCTGCAAATCTGATTTTAAGCCTAATCACGGTCTATGGAGTTGTGCTTAACACTTATTGGTTTCGATATGTGTTTGATGCACTACAGAAAAAAGATAGCGCAACATTCTGGCAACTTGCCTATGGCTATATTGTAATCAAGCAGGTTCCTTACATCATTCCAGGATTTCTAGAGATTGGGATTTTACTGACGGCCGCCTCCGTTTATGCAGTATATTTCACTCAAATGCTTGAAATTCGTTGGCGTACTTGGTTGACAAACTATTTTATTGATGCGTGGATGCAGGGTCGCGCCTATTATCAGATAAGTCTCACTGCGAAGGCTGGAACGGCGCTTGATAATCCAGATCAAAGAATCGCCGACGATGTTCGTTCGTTTGTCTCGAACACCCTCAGCCTCGGCCTAAGTTTCGTCACAAACCTTACAAGTATCTTCAGTTATGTTGCGATTTTGTGGTCGATTTCTGGAATGATTAAGCCATTTGGATGGCCTGTACCTGGTTATCTGGTCTGGATTGCGCTCGGGTATTCGATACTGGGAACTGGTTTCGTCCACCTTATCGGACGCGCATTGATACCGCTGGCGTTCCAGCAACAGCAGGTCGATGCCGATTTTCGTTATAATTTGGTGCGAGTGCGTGAGAATACCGAACAAATCGCTCTGTATGGCGGTGAGACACACGAGATAGGCGGGTTGTCTGAAAGATTTACCGCTATTATCGGCAATTGGTGGAAAATCATGCGCCGGACGAAAATGCTCAATTTCTTTTATTATGGATTCGTGAATACTGCGACTTTTTTAGGATTAGTCGTCGCGGCGCCGGCGTTCTTTGCCGGATCGATTTCGCTAGGAGCGTTGCAACAAATCGGTTCAGCATTCGGAAATACCCAGAGTTCCTTTGCGTGGTTCGTCAATTCATATCAGCAAATTGTGCTGTGGCGGGCGACTGTGCTGCGGTTGGATGGCTTCGAACAAGCGGTACGCGCAGCACATTTGATCGATACACAGCGGGAATTGCGAACCCAGGTTGTAGGAACTGGATTGCGTGCGCACGAACTCGCGATTGATCTGCCGGACGGCCGGCATCTGTTTGCTCAATCAGAGCTTCATTTGTCACCGGGAACACCCATTGTGATCCTGGGGCCGTCGGGTGCCGGCAAATCAACTTTGTTTCGAGCGCTGGCAGGCATTTGGCCGTTCGGGCGGGGGGACGTTTCACGTCCGGCGGGGCACCTCATGTTTTTGCCACAGAAGCCGTACTTTCCATTGGGTTCGCTCAAGCGAGCGGTAGCCTATCCTCGCGAGGGACTTGAAGTCCCGGACCCGGCGGTTCGGGCCGCGTTGGTCGATGTTGGGCTGGGCGAACTTGCGGATGAATTGGAGCATGTCGATAATTGGACAATGCGGTTGTCGGGCGGCGAGCAGCAGCGCCTTGCACTCGCGCGCGCATTGATCGTGCGGCCAGATTGGCTGTTTCTCGACGAGGCCTTGTCCGCGCTCGACGAACCAGCAGCGCTGGCGCTGTTCCGGACGATCCGGGCGCGGCTGCCGGCAACTCAGATCGTGTCCATCTCGCATCAGGACAGCGTGGTCGAGCTGCATCCGCGCCGAGCGCATCTGACACCGGACGCTAAGGGGACGATGCATCTGATCACCGATATCGAGGTGGTGCCGGGGGAATGAAGCGGATGGCGCTGTTCGGTCATCGCGGCGCACGGGGGCTCGCCCCGGAGAACACGCTGGCGGGATTTGCCGTGGCGCGCTCATGCGGGGTCACCGGGGTCGAATTCGACGTCGGCGTGACCGCCGATGGCGTTGCCGTGGTGCACCACGATCCACGCCTGAACGCCGATGTCGCACGGGATCGCGAGGGAGCCTATGTCGGCACCGAGGCACCGCTTCTGCGTGACCTGACCTACGCCAGGCTCGCGGCCTATGATGTTGGACGGTTGCGCGCGGGATCGGATTATGCCGCGCGCTACCCGGAGCAGGCGGTGCATGACGGTGCGACGATCCCGACCCTCGCAGCGGCGCTGGCGGTGCTGGATGGGCTCGATCTGTTGATCGAGGTCAAGAGTTCTCCCGAGCGGAAGGATGACACCGCGTCACCGCGCGTGATGGCGTCGATCGTGATCGAGGCATTACGCGCGGTCGGCGCTGTCGAACGCGCGGTGCTATTCGCATTCGATTGGCTTGTGCTGCGCGAAGCCTCGATAATCGAACCGAGACTTCGGCGCTGCTGCCTCACCGAACCCGACACGGTCAATCGCGGCGGCTTGTGGTTGGACGGGGCGGATCTAGACGCATTCGATGGCAAGCTCGCGCAAGCCGTTGCCGCTACGGGCGCCGTTGCCTGGGCGCCGTTTCATGCCACTCTCCAGGCGGCTGAGGTCATTGAGGCTCAGGCGCTCGGCCTCCTTGTTATGCCGTGGACGGTCAATACGACTGAGGCGTTTGATCGCATGATCCGGTTTGGCGTGGACGGCATAATCTCCGATCGGCCGGACCTGGCACGGCTTGCTCTCGAGCAGGGCGGGATGGGGGTTGCCCCGCCAGGGTTCGTTGCAGGTATAAGCCGCCTTGTCCCAGAAATTGGCGCGTCGGGCGGCGTGGAACAAAAACTGCCGTAGCGCCGGTGCCTGCCAGCCTGCTTCATCGACCAGAATATCGATCGGCGCGAATAATTCATGCGCGTGGGCGATATTGTGAGCGGCGAATTCATCAAATTGCCGCGGCTTGAGCGCATAAAGCACACGCATGTCCCGCACGGGCAGGGCGATGGTTGTTTCCGGCTCGCGCTCGAACAGGCCAATCGTCTGCCAGCGGGGCGTATCGTCATGTTCCGCAACGCCACGCTTGAGCCACACCGCGGGGCATGAAATCAACAGGGAATGCAGGCTCGGCGAGTAGCGTGAGCGTTTGTCGAGCAGGTTTTGCAGACTGCCACAGACCTCGATGGCAAAGATGTCCACGAACGGATCGCTCGCTGAGCCACCGAACCATAGCCACAGCCCGTCGGGAAAAGTGCGCATCCTGGCGGCACCGGGAATTTTCAGGGAGGGGGCATCAGACTCCAGCGCGGGTCCCGGTCTGGCTTTCAGCCAGACGCCATGACCGCGTGCATCCGCCATTTCGAGGCCGGGGGGAGTTTGCGGCCAAGCCCGGATTCGTTCCCGCACGAAACCGTCGAGTGTCTGAAAACCCATCATTTTTGATCCATTTCTATTCATGGCAGAGCTGTTTTGCTACCTAAGGTAGTATTCTGTAATCGATCTCGCTTGGCAAGGCGAATCCGCATCACCGACGCATTTTTATGAACGCGCGTTCAGAACGGCATCAGCCGCATGGCGTCGCCGCCTCACTTGCGTTCCATCCGAAGATCATGACTTAGTAATCCGATTGTCAGGGCAGGATGACAGCGGGATGGACGGCGGCGGCGAGCAGATTAAATCGGGTACAGTCAGCGACGCGGGGACAAGTGTGCCGGCGCGCGGACGCAGCCGACGTCCGTTTCTAATTCTGGCGCTGGTTTTGCTGGCGCTGGTTGTCGGTGGCGTGGTTTACTGGTTGCACGCACGCAATTTCGCGACAACTGATGACGCTCAGATCGATGGCGCGATCCATCGGATTGCGCCGCGGATTGCCGGTCAGGTGAAGGCCGTGCTGGTGCATCAAAACGAACACGTGACCAAGGGGCAGGTTCTCGTGGAACTGGATTCCGGCACGGAACGCGTTGCAGTGGACCGGGCTGAGGCACAGCGGGCGCAGGCGCTGGCTGATGTCGGCACCAGGCGAGCGGAAGTGGCCGAGGCAAGTGCCAATGTCGAGGTCGCGCAAGCGAATCTGTTCAAAGCGACGCGCGATGCCGGACGGTATCGGCGCATCAACCCTGCGGCGATCACCCGAACCAACTTGGATGCTGTGACATCGGATCTGCGTTCGGCTCAGGCGAAGGTGGATGTGGCGCGCGAGCAGGTTGCGGCCGCGAAGGCCGGTTTGGTGGCAGCACAAGCGGCGTTACAGGCTGCGAATGTCGCGGTGGAGAATGCGCGGTTACAAATGGGCTATACCACGGTTCGCGCGCCGGCGTCCGGCTATATCGCCGAGCGAACGGTGCGGACTGGGAATGTGGTGGCGCCGGGAACCGGGTTGATGGCGCTGGTTGGTGATCGGTACTGGGTGACGGCGAATTACAAGGAAACCGAACTCGGCAGCATCCGTCCTGGCGAGCATGTGCGGGTTTATATCGATGCTGTGCCAGGGATCGCATTTCACGCCCGGGTTACCAGCATTCAACGCGGCACTGGCAGCGTGTTCTCGTTACTGCCGGCTGAGAACGCCACAGGGAATTACGTGAAAATCGTGCAGCGAGTACCGGTGCGGATCACCTTCGACGACCCGCGCCTTTCGAAATACGTGATCGCACCAGGCATGTCGGTCGAACCGTATATCCGCATCATTCCCAAATGAGTCTGCTCTACGCGAACCGACCAGCGCTGCCGCGGTCGGCCTCCGGAATTTATAACCCATGGCTGATCGTGGCGATGATCGCGCTGGCCCCGTTCATGGAGGTGCTCGACACCACGATTGCCAACGTCGCGCTGACCCATATCGCCGGCTCTCTCGCGGTCAGCCCAGAGGAGAGTACCTGGGTCCTGACCTCGTATCTGGTGTCGAACAGCATGATCTTGCCGATCACCGGTTGGCTGGCTGGAGTAATGGGACGCAAGCCGTTGTTTCTGCTCTGTATTGCTCTGTTCACCGCGAGTTCGGTGCTTTGTGCATTTTCGACGTCGCTGACCATGCTGATCGTGGCAAGGGTGATCCAGGGATTGGGCGGCGGCGGCTTGCAGCCGATCACCCAGTCGATGTTCGCCGATACATTCCCGATCGAGAAGCGCGCGCAGGTATTCGCTGTCTATGGCGTGGTGATCATCGTGGCGCCAGCGACCGGGCCGATCCTGGGTGGCTGGTTGACCGATCATCTGTCGTGGCACTGGGTGTTCCTGATCAACCTCCCTGTCGGGCTTGTGGCGTTCACGCTGATCGCGATTTTCGTCAATGAACCAATCACACTGATCCGCGAGCGCGCGGCGCGCTTGGCGGCGGGGCTGAAATTCGACTGGTTTGGCCTTTTCCTCGTGGCGAGCGGATTTGGCGCGTTGCAAATCTTTCTCGACAAATTTTCCCTCGATGACGGCTTTGGCTCAACCTTCATTTGCAGCTTGTTTGTGGTCTGGACCGTGTCACTGGTCACGCTCGCCGTTTGGGAGTGGGATCACCCGGCGCCAGTGGTGAACGTAAGGCTCTTCAAATATCGCAATTTTTCGATTTCGTGCCTGATTATGTTCGTGATCGGCTTCATCCTGCTCAGTACCACGCAACTCCTGCCGCAACTGACGCAGACATTGCTGGGCTATTCATCCGAAACATCCGGCTTCGCCTTGGCGTTGGGCGGATTGGCGACGATCGGTCTGATGCCGATAGCCGGCATCGTCACCGGGCGATATGTCTCGGCCAAGGTGCTGCTAATCGGTGGTTTGATCGAAACCGGAATGGCACTGACGCTGCAATCGCACCTGGCGCCCGATGTTTCATTCTATACGATCTCGTTCGACCGGGTCTTGCAGGTGATTGCCCTGCCATTTCTATTTATACCGATCTCGGCTTTGTCATATGTAGGTCTGCCACCGGCGCGCAATGGTGACGCCTCTGCAATCATCAACCAGGTGCGTAATATCGGCGGCAGCATCGGGATTTCCTATGTCACGACGATGCTGGCGTGGCGTACCCAATTCCACCATGCCAGATTGGCTGATGCGATCACACCGTATGTCAGCCTTCATGGCCAGACACTTCCCGAAATTGCCGCCGTTGTGCAGAAACAGGCAGCATTTATGAGTTATCTCGATTTGTTTCATATTCTCGGCCTCATCGCTCTGTTGGTCTGGCCGGTCATTCTGTTATTGGGTGCGCCGGTACGAGGCGCGCCGGTCAAGGCTGCGACAAAAGGAGTGTCTTATGAGGTCTGATCGGATCAGGCGACATCTGCGATGGACCCCAGTCCTGGGCGCCGGGCTATTGGCAACGCTATCACTTGGCGGCTGCGAACTCGGGCCCAATTTCCATAATCCTAAGCCGCGCGCTGCGGCATCGTTTCTGGACAATCGGCCCGCCATCACCGCACCCGATCGGGTGAGCCAGGGTGCCGTCGATCTGGCTTGGTGGCAGAGTTTCGACGATCCGGCGCTGACCGCGCTGGAACGTCAGGCAATCAAACAGAATCTAGACGTGCGGATTGCCACGCAACGTCTCGCCGAAGCGCAGGCTCAGGCTCAGATCGAGGGGGCAACACTCTATCCCAACCTTGATTTCGCCGGCTCATTCACCCGTGAAGGGCCGAGCAAGAAGGGGGTGTTCACAGCGCTCGGCGGCGCTGGGTCGAATACCAGCACCAGTACCAACGCCGGGCAGACCGCCAACGGATCAGCTTCCTCGATCGGCGGCGGTGGTATCTCAGGGTCGGCAATCCAGCCGTTCAACCTGTTCCAGTACGGGTTTTCCTCGGTGTTCGATTTCGATCTGTGGGGCAAGAACCGCCGCGCGGTCGAGGCGGCCCTCGCGGCGGTTCAAGCGTCACGTGATGCGCGGCGTGCGGTGTTACTGAACACCGAGGCCGAGGTAGCGCAGGATTATATCAACCTGCGCGCCGAACAGACCGTGCTACGGATCACTCAGGACAATCTGGCAAGTTCGAACCATATCGCCGGCTTGACCAACCAACGCGAACAGGCCGGGTTGGCGAACGCGCTCGATGTGGCGGATGCGCGGGCGCAAGCGGCGGCCGTGAAGTCACAACTCCCAGCGCTGCATGCGGCGATCGATGCTGACATCAACCAGCTGAGCCTTTTGCTGGGGCGCGGCCCGGGCGCGTTACGGTCGAGCCTGATCGACGCTGCTGCGGTCCCGCCAGTACCACCGCTGGTACCGATCGGACTGCCGTCGCAATTGATGCAGCGGCGACCGGACATCCGTGAAGCCTCGGCCAAGCTGCATGAAGCAACCGCTGAAATCGGTGTGGCACGTGCGGATTTCTTCCCAGACATTTCATTGTCGGGATCGGTTTCGTTGCAGGCCTTGCAATTCTCCAATCTGAATCAGCTCGCGGCGGTAACTTATGCAATCGGACCGCAGATCACTCTGCCGCTGTTCGAAGGCGGCAAGCTCAATGGGCAATTACATCTTCGAAAGGCCGAGCAGAAGGCGGCGGCGATCGAATATGCCAAGACCGTTCTGACCGCGTTCCATCAGGTGGACAATGCCCTGACCGCCTATGATCAGGAGCAGAACACGCTGGCGGCGCTGCGGGTCGATGTCACCGAGAGCAAGCGCGCGTTAGACCTGGCGCAGGAGCGCTACCGCGAAGGGCTGGCCGATTATTTGCAGGTGCTGACCGCGCAGCAGAGCGAGTTGGCGGCAACGCAATCCGAAGCACAGAGCCTGGCGCGGGTCTCGACCGATCTGGTAACGCTGTATCAGGCCCTCGGTGGTGGTTGGGAGCGCGAGTATCCAGCGGCGCGCGGCTGAACGCTCGCCCTCGCATGGGCGGGGCGGTTCAGCTCTACGCCGGCAGATCGATCCACGAGAGATGCCCGCCCTTGCCAGCCCCGGTATCCATGAAAACGGCACGACCGCCCAACGCGCCGGCTATGGTTAGCGGACGACCGTTGGAGCTGCGTTGGTCGTGTCCGCAATAAACCGTGAGCCCGGCGGGAATCTGATCGACCCAGGTAAGCAGCCGCTCCGGTTTGCCCATACCGGTCACCCGCCCCGTGGTCTGGCCATAAAGAGCCCTCGCCAACAGGCGATCGGCCCGCGCGGGCGGCAGGAACGGCGGTGGGTTGTGTAGCATGGCGGGGTGAAAACCACCGTGGACGCACAACGCATCGGGGATTGCGAGCCACCCCGGTGCACGGGCGATCTCGGCAAGCACTCGTGCGGCTGTCGCCGGGGGAAGCGCCGCAAGGGTTGCTGCGAGACCGGGACCACGTTGAACTGAGTCACCGCGCAAGGCGCGGGCAAGTTTGAAATCATGATTGCCGAGCAGAAATAAGCCGCGCCCTTGGTCGATCAGGTCGAACATCAGGTGCAGCGCGCCTGGGGTATCCGGACCGTCATCGACCAGATCGCCAAGCTGGATGATGAAACGGTCTGTCGCGGCTGCCGCGGCGAAGCCTTGGGCATCGCCATGGACGTCGCCAACGATTCGTAACTTGACACCAGCCGGAATCATGCGCGCGCCGCAATCGCCGCGCGCAATTCATGCTGCACCGCGCGGTCGATCGGAAATCGCCGCATGATCACCGCCACGGCGAGTTTGAGCGCGGAGGGGATGCCACAATACAGCGCAAGCAAAACGCCGTCCTGCAACGCATTGTTACCACCATGGGTCGAAAACCCCACCAGACCGAGCAGCGGAAACGCCAGACCGGGGGCAAGGGCGTTACCGGCCTTCTGGGCCATGGTGGCGGCCGCGAAATAGATGCCGGCCCGTTGCTCGCCGCTTGCTGCTTCGTCGACATCGACGACATCAGCCTGGATCGCGGGCGGAATGGTAAAATCGGCACCCAACCCGGCGCCGGTGAAGATGCTGATGATCCCGAACAGGATCAGCACGTGGGGGGCGTGCAGAATTGCCGGCACGAAGGCAAAAGCCACGCCAGACATCGCCATCGCCGCCGCCCAGGTCTGATGCTTGCCGATCCGGGTGGAGAGTTTCAGCCAAAATGGTACCGAAACCACACCCGCGGTGAAATAGACCAGCAGCAACGGGCCGGAGGCTTTCGGCATGTGCAGGATCTGGTCGAACACAATCAGGATCAGCGCCGCCGGCAGGCCATTGGCGAGGCCATTCACGGCCCAGGCCAGAATCAGGCGCCGGAATGGGCGATTGGAGGCGACCAATTGCAGCGTTGGTTTCAGCCCAGCTGGCGGCGAGCGCCGGACCGGCAGGGGGTCTCTGACCCTAACCAACGCTAAAAAAACGAACGGCGTTGCGAGGCCGATGGTCAGCAGTGAGAGCAGATGAGCTTGGCCAACATGCGAGGTAATGCCGAGCGCTACCGGTGCGATCGCCGAGATCAGGATACCAAGGATCGTGCCGCCTTCACGCAGGCTCGTGATCCGCTGACGCTCGGTGTATTCGTCGGACAATTCAGCCCCCCACGCCCAATAGGGCAGGGACAGCGCCGTCCAGCCCCAGGTGACGAGCGCATAGAACACGAACAACCACGCGGCTCCGGCACCCGGCGGGGGAAAGAATAGTCCGATAGCGCCGACCGCGGCCACCGGCATCGCCACGGCCATGAAAGGTTTGCGCCGGCCAAATCGAGAATGCGACAGATCGGACAGTCGGCCGATCGTAGGATCGACGATCACATCGAAAATTCGGACCGACGTCAAAACGAATCCAACAACGGCGAGATTCATATGCATCGGTCCCGCCCAGAAATCCGGCAGGATCACGAGCAGCGGCAGACCCAGCATTGCCAGCGGCAGCGCAGGTGCCGCATAAATCAGTCTGGTAATCCGGGTGAGCGGTTCGGTCGCCAATCAGCTTCGTCCGATCACGAATTGGCCGACATCGGTCCAGCCGGCGCGGAAGCCGGCCTCGCAATAGGCAAGGTAATATTCCCACAACCGCTTGAACCGATGATCGTACTGACGCGACAGCGCGCCGATCTGAGGCCATGCGGCCTGAAACGCATGCTGCCAGCGCGCGAGGGTTTCGGCGTAGTCCTGGCCGAACCAAAAGCTTTCCCGCAGCTTTAAACCCGCCCGTGCAACCTCCTGGTCGAACCGTGTAGGCGATGGCAGCATGCCGCCAGGAAATACGTAACGCTGAATGAAATCGGCGCTCGAGCGATACTCCTCGAAATATCGGTCCGCGATGGTGATGACCTGCAACCCGGCGAGGCCGTCCCGATTCAGTCGGTCACGCACACAGTCGAAATAGGTCGGCCAGTATTGTTCGCCCACCGCTTCGAACATTTCGATCGAGGCGATCCGGTCGAAGGTTTCGGTCACGTCGCGATAATCCTGCAACCGCAGGGTGACGCGATTGCCGAGCCCGGCGCGCGCGATCCGCGCCTGGCCGTATTCGAGTTGCTCCTGCGACAAGGTGATGCCGGTGACATTGGCACCGTAATCGCGCGCCGCGATCTCTGCGAACCCGCCCCAACCACAGCCAATTTCGAGCACGTCCATCCCCTCCGTAAGACCGAGCGCGCGGCAGAGGCGATGGATCTTCCGCTCCTGTGCAACGGCGAAACAATTGGTGCCGGGTTCGAAAATGGCGGCGGAATAGGTCATGGTCTCATCGAGCCATGATGCATAGAAATCGTTACCAAGATCGTAATGCTCGGAAATATTCCGTTTGGCACCCTTGCGCGTGTTTGGCCGCAGCTTGTGCGCAACGAAGCTGATCGCCCGCGCCCATAGCTTGCCCCGCAGCATGTCCTCCCATGCGGCCTCGTTCAATGTACCCGACCGCAGCACGTCGATCAGGCTCGGGCTATCCCACCAGCCTTCGAGGTAGGCTTCGGCGAGGCCGAGGCTGCCGCCGAATACCAATTTGGCGATCATGCGCGCATCGCGCACCACGATGGTTGCCTTCGGTCCGGGTTCGCTGCCTGTGAAATGATGTACCGAGCCATCAGGCAGTACCACCTCCATGGTTCCCGCCTTGATCATCCGGGCGATTCCGAGGCCAAGCCGCAAGCGGCGGTCGCGCGGCAGGGCGGGGTTGGCGCCCGGGTTCGCAAGGATGGTGGCGTCGCTCATACGGCGTCTCCTCGAATGATCGGTTGGTGTGTGCGTGCAGGTTCGCGGTGGAATTTTGCCCCGCGCGCAAGGGTTTTGATCGCCTCCCAATGGATTGCGGCGATCACTTTGATTGCAACCAACGGCATGCGGACGAGTTGCCCGCGCATCGCATTATCAGTTGCGGGTGTTGCATCGAGTACCATGGTGGCGCTCATCCGCCTTGTTTCGGCGCCGTAGCGCAGGCTTAGCCGAAACTTTGGCCCCGGCCTCGTGAACGTGAAATCGTAGCGGCCCTGCATATCGAACAAAGGCGAAACGTGCATCGCCTTGGCAACGCGCTGGCGGATCAGCCCCGCGCCAGGTGCGACCGGGATCACGTAAGCGATCTGATCACCGAACGTGTTGTTCACCTCGTGCAGCACGGCCCCGAGCCGCCCATCGGCATCGGCACAGAAATAAAATGATATCGGGTTGAATGCATAACCGATGATACGGGGAATCGTCATCAAACGGATGTGGGCACCAAACGCAGCGAGACCATTTTCCGCCAGCGCGGCCTCGACCCAAGGGCGCAGCGACGTACCGTCACGCGGGCCATGGTCGCGATCGTTGATGCCGATAAGCCCGAACCGGTTGTGGCGGAACAGGGAGCTGCGCGCAGCCAGATCGTCGAGATCATCGAGATCGACCGCGAGCATCCACATCCGGTAGGTGAATTTGTGCCGGGGCGCGGCGTAGCGAATATGACCGACAACGCCAGCATAGATCATAGCCTCAGTCATGCGACCCGCCGTTCGATGCCCGTGCCCCACGGTATCGGTAACCCCAAGGCAGTGGCAATGCGCACCGCGGAGGCGATGCCGTCTTCATGGAAGCCCCAGCCGGTCCAGGCGCCGGCGAACCACAGCCGGTCGGTGCCCTGGATGGCGGGCAGGCGTTCCTGCGCGTCCATCGCCGCGGTGTCGAAGCGCGGGTGGGTGTAGTGGCGGGTGAGCAGGATGCTGGCCGGGTCGGGCTCGACCAGCGGGTTGAGGCTGACCAGCAGCGGGCGAGGGGTTTTCAGCCCTTGCAGCGCGTTCATCCAGTAGGTCACGCTGATCGCCTGATCGTGGTCGGCGGCACCGCGCGAGAGGTAGTTCCACGCGGACCACACGCTGCGGCGGCGGGGCATCAGGGCGGTATCGGTGTGGAGCACGGCGCGGTTGTCCTGAAACCCCACGGCGCCGAGCAGGGTGCGTTCGGCATCGGTCGGGCGGTCGATCATCGCGAGGGATTGATCGGCGTGGCAGGCGAGCACGATCTGGTCGTAGTGCTGCGTGTCGCGATCGGTGGTGACGCTGGTGGAACCGTCGTGCCGTGCGATGCGGCGGACCGGCTCGCCGGTGCGGATACGGCCCTCCAGCGCGGCGCGCACCCGCGCGACATACATGCGCGAGCCGCCGGTGACGGTGCGCCATTGCGGCCGGTCGTTGATGGTGAGCAGGCCGTGATTGTGGAAAAACCGCACGAAATGCCGCGCGGGGAAGGCGCGCATCCCCGCAACCGAGGCGGACCAGATCGCCGCCCCCATCGGCAATATGTGATCCTCGGTGAAGCCGGGACCGTAATGGTTGCGGTCGAGATAGTCGCCGAGGGTCTCGGGGCTGGTGCCGTCGAGCAAAGCGGGGGCTTCGCGGTTGAAGCGCAGGATGTCCTGGATCATCCGCCAGAAGCGCGGCCGCAGCAGGTTGGATTTCTGGGCGAAGAGCTGGCCGAGATTGGACCCGCCATATTCCAGCGCGCCGTCTCCGACCGAGACGCCGAAGGTCATGTCGGTGTCGTGGGTGGCGACCCCGAGTTCGCGGAAGAACCCTTCGAGATTGGGATAATTCCGGTCGTTCAGCACGATGAAGCCGGTATCGACCGCGACCTCCGCGCCATCGAGTGTCACGAGCTGGGTATCGGCATGGCCGCCGAGGCGCGGTTCGGCCTCGTAGAGCGTGACGTCGAAGGCCTCGCGCGCCAGCCATGCCATCGACATCCCGGCGATGCCGCCGCCGATCACCGCGAGTTTCGGTTTTTCGCTGGTCATTCCGATGCGGCTCCGATCGATTTATAGGCGGCGAGTGCGCGGTCCCGTCCGGTGGCGAGGTCGATCAGCGGGCGCGGATAGGTCTTCCCGAGCGTGACGCCGGCCTTGTGGAGTGCGTCGGGTGCCGCGTCCCACGGGGCGTGGATGATCTCGTTGGGCAGTTTCGCGAGTTCGGGGACGAAGCGGCGCACGTAATCGCCCTGCGGGTCGAATTTCAGCCCTTGCAGCACGGGGTTGAAGATCCGGAAATAAGGTGCTGCATCGGCGCCGCACCCGGCGACCCATTGCCAGGAGGCGGCGTTGGAGGCGGCATCGGCATCGACCAGGCAATCCCAGAACCAGGCCTCGCCATCCTGCCAGGGGATCAGCAGATGCTTGATCAGGAAGGAGGCGGTGATCATCCGCACCCGGTTGTGCATCCAGCCGGTCTGCCAGAGCTGGCGCATCCCGGCATCGACGATCGGGATGCCGGTCTGCCCGCGCTGCCACGCGCCGAGTTCGTCCGGCGCGTCGCGCCACGGCATGTCGGCGAATTGCGCGCGCATCGGCACGGTGTCGAGCGTGTCGTTGTGCCAGAGCAGATAGGCGGCGAATTCGCGCCAGACCAGCTCTTTGAGGAAAGTCTGGCGGCCTTCGGTGCGCTTGGTTTTGGTGGCTTCGGCGGCGCGCCAGACCGCATCGATCGCGATTTCGCCCCAGTGCAGATGCGGCGAGAGCATCGAGGTGCCGGGTGCGCCGGGCAGGTTGCGTTGCTTGTCGTAATCATCGAGGCCGGTGTCGAGGAAATCGGCGAGGCGCTTATGTGCGCCGGCCTCGCCGGGTTGCCAGGTCTCGCGCAGCCCGCCGGCCCAGTCGGGGCTCGTGGGCAGCAGATGCCAATCTTCCAGCGCGTCACTGGCGACATCGCCGATACCGTCGATCCGCTCGGGGACGTCGATCGGCGGGCGGGCGGTGAAGGCCTCGAAACAGGCGCGCGAGAACGGGGTATAGACCCCATACACTCCGCCCGTTTTGTTGGTGATCTGCTCGGGGCCGAACATCAGGGCGGAACGGTGCCGCTCGAAGGCGATGTCATCGGATTTCAGCGCGGCGGCGACCGCGCGGTCGACGCCGCGGAGCCAGGGTTCGTGCGAGCGGCCGACATGGACGGCAGCGGCCCCGCTCTCGCGCGCGAGTGCGGGGATGATCGCGGTCGAATCCCCCCGGCGGAGGATCAGCGTCGCACCGCGCGCGGCGCAATCCTGGGCGAGCGCCGCAAGCGAATGGTGCAGCCACCAGAGCGAGGCCCCGCCCCATTTCGCGGCGGGATCGAGCACGAAGACCGGCAGGATCGCGCCGGCGCCGATGCCGGCGGCAAGGGCCGGGTTGTCCGCCAGCCGCAGATCGTTGCGGAACCAGACGAGGGATTTTTTACGCATCAGGCAGCCTTCGCCATTTTCGTCATGCGGCCTTCGCCATCTCTATTCATGCGGCCTTCGCCATCTCTGTTCATGCGGCCTTCGCCGCATAGGCCAACGGAAACGCGAAGACCCGTTCGCGGCTGAGCAGAAACACCTGCCCGCCGCGCGGGA